>JALZVK010000128.1 GCA_023301005.1 Saprospiraceae bacterium
TTCTAAAATTAGATTTTACTTTGAGGTTTCTTAATTATTGAACTATTGATTCACTATGAAAATTATAAATATTCTATTAACGATTATATTTCTCCTTTCTGCTTATGTACAATTTAATGATCCTGATCCATGGTTATGGGTTGCGATATATGGATTAGTTGCAGGGATTTCTGCGGCTGCAATTTTTAAAAAATACAATATGATTATTGTTTATATAGGAATTGTGATTTGTGTAATAGGAATTGGAATGTTATTTCCAGAATTAATTAAATGGATAAAAATGGGAACACCCAATATTGCGGAGACAATGAAAACCGACCGACCATATATTGAATTTGTAAGAGAATTCTTTGGACTTTTTATCGCATTGGCTGCACTTGTTTTTCATTTTTTTCAAATAAGAAAAGATAGAAGAATAGAGATGAGCAATTGATTGATTCACATTCTTAGTTGAAATTAAACTTTCTAGAATTAGAATAGTTTTATAAAGAAAAAAATGACTTATAAAAAATACGAACTCGCAACTTTAGGTACAGGATGTTTTTGGTGTACCGAAGCAATATTTAAAAGCCTTAAAGGTGTGGAATCTGCTTTGCCAGGCTATTCAGGTGGTCATGTTGAAAATCCTACTTATGAACTAGTTTGTGCTAAAACAACAGGTCATGCAGAAGTTGTTCAAATTCAATATGATGCTGAGGTGATTACTTTTGAAGAGTTACTAGATGTTTTTTGGCGAACTCATAACCCCACGACTCCCAATCAACAAGGTAACGATAAAGGTCCTCAATATCGATCTGCTATTTTTTATCATAATGAAGAACAAAAAACGATTGCAGCGCAATCTCTAAAAGATACGGATGCTTCAGACTTGTGGCCAAATCCAGTAGTAACAGAATTGAATGTATTTGAAAAATTCTATCCTGCGGAGGATTATCATAAAGATTATTTAGCTAGGGTAGGAGATAAGAATTCTTATTGTACGTTTGTAGTGAAACCTAAAGTGGAGAAGTTTAAAAAACAGTTTAAGGATAAATTGAAATAGTATTTTATGAAAATTTTATAAAAACAAAAAAGGTCAAATGAAATAAATTCATTCGACCTTTTTTTATATATTTAAATAAGAAGAATTATTACTTCTTACGTAAGTTCATTGTTACACGCATACATTTCCATAAGTCTGGACCAACTTTGTTAGCCTTCTCTTGGTCATTTTTCAACCATTCTTGCCATTTTTTCTCTCCCATATTTTTACTAAAAGGATAGATTAAAAGTACCCATTTAGTATCTCCCATCATACCTTGAAGATTTTCAATCTTAAAGTATTTTTGGAATAAATCGAAAGTATCTTTAGTAAATGGATATTCCCAATCACTATCTTTTTGGAAAGGTCTATATAAAGCTCGAAGCGTTTTCAATGGCCAGTAAGTCGCCAATGGATCTGAAGTAATTACTTGCCCACCAGGAGCTAATACTTCATCTACTCGCGCTAAAAATGGTTCCATATATTTGAAGTGATGGAATACAGATTGAGCATATACAATGTCAAAATCTCTTTCCGTAAAATCTTCGGATAAGAAATCAGCCGCAACTGTTATTGCGTTTTCTATTCCAGCGTCATTTATTTTTCTTTGTAATTCTGCGGTAGCAGATTCACTCAAATCAAGTCCCACATAATGTTTCGCCTTACGAGCCAAATCTAAACTCAGCTGATTTCCAGCATGACATCCTAAGTCTAATACTTTTTTGTCAGAGATATCTCCCATCCAATTCCAATGCATGGAACTCCACATTTCGAACTCTCCTAAAGAGTTAACTATTGTTCCATATCCTGAACGCATTTTAGCCCAGGTTCTACCTATAATATTACCATCGTACTCAAATT
The DNA here is from genome assembly GCA_023301005.1 of Saprospiraceae bacterium. GTDB lineage: Bacteria > Bacteroidota > Bacteroidia > Chitinophagales > Saprospiraceae > CAJQQY01. Next base: position 1,883 of record JALZVK010000128.1, read on the forward strand.
CCTCTTCTTTCGGTTCATACTCGTAAAAGTCTTTTTGGACTTTATTAGTTTCGAGCATTTTTTTTAATTGTACATCTTTGTCTTGCATGACTGCCATAATTTGTATTGTAAGAAAAATTAATAAAACACGTTTTGGGATTTAAGAGGTTTACTATATTTATAATAGCAAATAAATCGCCAAAAATCGCAATCTAAGTAAAACGGTTTAAGAAACAGGAAAGTCTTGTTGGGATGGGTATTCAATAATGCTAATTATTGAAGTAGAAATTCTCTGCAAAATTGCACAAATTCTGACAATAAATCTACTGAAAGGTCACTTTTTTAATGAGATATATTAAAATAACTTATTTATATTGATTAGAATCAAATATATTTTTTTTCGGATATGATTCTTTGTTGTTTTTTAATTTAATATTTATACCAAATCCGACTACTGTTCCTTGATTTGGAATAAAATCAAAAGAAGGTTTGAGTTGTAAACTCAAATCATCATTAACATCAAAAGAAAGTAAATGAGCAGTTGTATATGCTTCGGCGGCTGTGAGGATATAAGCTAATCCAATTCCTAAATAAGAAAATTGTAAAAATTTATCAAAACGATCTCTTTCACTTTTTAAAACTGCAGCTGTTACTCTACCTTCAAAGACACTTACCGTATTCGGATCACCATCTACCATAAATCTATGCTGCTCCTTTAAAAACCGAAATTGACTTCCATTAAAATCAATTCCATAAATCAATCCTCCAAATGCTCCATAGACAATAGGTAATTTGATGTACCAATATTTTTTATTATAAATTTGACCTAACCCCGGTAATATTGCGGTGAGAACAACTGCTTTTCGAGGAGATGGATAATCATCTTTGAAATATCGCTTTATAAAATTTCCTTTTTTAGATTTGGAAACACTAGTTAAATTTCCTTGTAATAAAGTTGTAAGGGAATCTACTTGCTGTGTGTTTGGAATAGAATCATTTTGCCCAATACTATCAATTGATAGCAAACCTAATAAGATTAAAAAAAGGAAATACTTTTTCATAGTTTAATTTTTAATTAGATCTTAAAAACCAATTTTTTGCTTTTCTATTTTTTTCAAATCTTCTTTTATTTGAGCCATTCTGATGGCAGTAACTGCAGCTTCTACACCTTTGTTTCCATATTTTCCACCAGCTCGGTCAATTGCTTGTTGTTCATCATTAGGAGTCAATACACCGAATATACAAGGTACTCCAGTTGCGATTCCTAAGTTAGTTAGTCCCATAGAAACGGCATGGTTAATATATTCATTGTGACTTGTTTCACCTTTAATTACACAACCAATACAGATGATAGCATTCATCTTTTTATTTTGCAACATCATTTTAGCAGCGACAGGAAGTTCGAAAGTACCTGGTACTTGTACCGTTTTGATATTATCTTCTTGAGCATCGTGCTTGATAAGTGTATCATAACATCCTTCATATAAAGTATGAGTGATTTTTTCATTCCAGTCTGCTACTATGATTCCAATTTTCATATCCTTAGCAGAAGGCATATTGGATTCATCGTAAGTCGAAAGATTTTTTAATGCGCTTGCCATATTTTTATTTTTTTAAATACTAAAAACAAAAAAAAGGTAAGATGTACATCTTACCTTTTAATTTGAAGTTTTTATTTATTTGTATGCGTGTTTCTTGGGGAAGGTAACACACGTGGTTTATTTTTAATTCACACTTACGCGTGAAATATATTTATCAATATCTTGACCCGCTGGAGTCGCTGGATATTTACTTCTTAAATTTTCAAAGGTAGATAATGCATCAGCAGCATTGCCTTGGTGTTCATATAGTAAGCCTAATTTTTTCATATAGTAAGCTTGCAAAAATTCATTAGTACCTTGACCAATAGCTTTTTTGTAATTACTAATTGCTTTATCCATTTCTCCTTTTTCAGAATAAGTATCACCCAATACTCCATAATAAGTAATAGGCATAACAGTTCCATCAGGACTATAGTCATTCAAGTAAGAAAGTGCAGCATCATATTGTCCTAGTTGTAAGTAACATACACCTGCATAGTAATTTGCCATATTACCTGTAGTAGTTCCACTATAAGTACTTGCAATATCTTCAAAACCTAAACTTCCTCCACCAGGATTAGTCAATGCTAATGCAAACGAATCTTTTTCAAACATACGTTCTGCTTGAGCCATTTCTCCAATTGCAGCTTTAATTCTAGGTTTTTTATAAAAATTATTATAAGCATAGATACCTCCAATAATAAGAACTAAACCTAAAAGACCACCTAAAATTAGGCTTTGGTTTTTTTCATAAAAGTCTTGAGCTTGCTCTTTTTTTTCTCCGATGTCAACCAAAGTTTCTTCCTTCGATTTATTATGTCTCTTTGCCATATTAAAAATTGTCTTGATTGTTAATCTACCTTCGGTAGAGAATGATTTGGTAAAATTAGCCGCAAAAATAGTTATTCTTTTTGTTTAATACTATTTTTTATAAATAAAAAAGGAACAGTATTTACTGTTCCTTTTCTACTATGATATATACGTTAATTGATTTTTTTTGTTGTTAAATTTTTTCCACGTTCTCACTTTGCTTTTTTTCAAAAAAAAAATCACTCAACTAACGTTTTAAAAGTATTATGTCAAAAATGGATAATCCTCCTGAGTATAATTATCATCATATAACTCTGATGGATCAGGATACTCAGAACGTTCTGCAAAAGTTACCGCCTCTTCTATTTCAGCTTTGATTTTTGCTTTGATTTCTTTAATCTCATCTTCTGTAGCGATATTGTTTTCCAAAATCTTTTTCTCTGTCATTTTAACAGGATCTTGATTTTGATATTCTTTCAACTCATCCTTAGTTCTATATTTACCTGGATCAGATACAGAGTGACCTTTATATCTATAAGTTTTGATTTCTAAGAAATAAGGACCTTTACCTGAGCGAATATGTTCAGCAGCTTTAGTCAATGCCTCGTGTACAGCTTCAGGTTCCATTCCATTTACCGCTTCATTAGGCATTTCAAATGCATTACCTACTTTGTGAATATCTTTGATATTACTAGTACGTTCTACAGAAGTACCCATTGCATATTGATTGTTTTCACAAATATATAATACAGGTAATTTCCAAGTCATTGCCATATTGAATGATTCGTATAAAGCACCTTGACGAGCAGCTCCATCACCAAACATAGTTACACATAACAAATCAGTACCTCTATATTTTTCAGCAAATCCGATTCCTGTTCCGATAGGAATTTGAGCACCAACGATTCCATTTCCTCCAAAGAAGCGATGTTGTTTAGAGAAGAAGTGCATTGAACCACCTTTTCCTTTTACGACACCTGTTCTTTTTCCATATAATTCAGCCATACATGCTCTAGTCGAAATTCCTCTAGATATAGCAAGACCATGTTGTCGATATGCAGTTACCATAGCATCTTCTGCACGAATAGCAGTTACCAGACCTGCAGCAATAGCTTCTTGTCCAATATATACATGTAAGAATCCACGAATTTTTTCTTGACCATATTTTTGCAAACTTTTTTCCTCAAATCTTCTGATTCTTAACATCGTCTCATACCATGTCAAATAAGTCTCTTTGCTATACTTAGGCTTTTTTCCACCTTTTTTTGATGCTTTTTCAATTACTTTGGTCATTATTTTCTTATTTTATGTAAAATGTGATCAATTCAAGGAATAAAGATAATTCTAAAATTAGAATCTGCAAAATTCATTTAAATTTGTTGCAAATTTAAAAAAACTTCAACTAAAAAAGATAAGTGCATATACATCAACTTAAATTGACTCAATTTAAAAACTATGAAACAGGTGATTTTGTTTTCAGTCATCGGTTAAATTGTTTTGTAGGTCGTAACGGAATGGGGAAAACCAATTTGTTAGATGCTATATATTATCTATGTATGTGTAAAAGTCATCGAGGTGTAAATGATAGAAATGCGGTAAAACATGGAATGGATTTCTTTAGGTTAGAAGGACGTTTTATAAAAAACAAAAAAAATGCACTAGCTGATAATAACAATGCTCTTACAAAAGAAAAGATTGTTGCAAAAGTAAAACCTGGTAAGAAAAAAGAATTTGAAAAAAATGATGTTATCTATCAAAAACTATCTGAGCATATTGGATTGTTACCAGTTGTGATTATTGTTCCTGATGATACGTTGATGGCTACGGAAGGTAGCGAAGAGAGAAGAAGATTTTTAGATAATACACTTTCGCAATTGGATAAAGAATATTTGAGTAACCTTATTCGGTATAATAAAATATTAAAGCAACGGAATTCTACCTTAAAGACTTTTGCAGAAACTAGATCTTTTAATCTTGAATTATTAGAAACTTACGATGCTCAACTTATTGAACCTGCACAAATTATTTGTAAAAAAAGAAATGAATTTGTAGAGCAATTCAAACCTGTCTTTCAAGAGTATTATCGAATTATTTGTAATGGTCAAGAAAAGGTGACTTGTGAATATCGATCTTCTCTAAAAAGTAATGACTATAAAGAACAGTTAGTAGAAGCTAGAGAAAAAGATAGAGTCTTAGGTCGTACTACTTGTGGAATACATAAAGATGAATTAGGATTTAGAATAGAAAAACATTTGCTTCGGAAATTCGGTTCGCAAGGACAATTAAAATCTTATGTACTTGCTTTGAAATTAGCTCAATATGATTTTTTAAAAAAGAATCATAGCTCAAATCCTATTTTATTGATGGATGATATTTTTGATAAATTGGATGAAGGTAGAGTGCAGAAACTTATTCAATTAATTTTGGAAAAAGATTTCGGACAAGTTTTTATTACTGATACGCATGAAAATAGGGTAGAAGAAATTATTAAAAATTTTGATACTGATTTTAAGAAGTTTTATATTGAAAATGGAAAAGGAACCGTTGCTGTTGAAGTGAATTGATTTGGGATTTTGACGATTTTTACAAATTGACTTTTTTACGATTTAGCTGAATAAGGGAAAAAGGGAAGACGGATTTGAGAAGTTTGAAGTATGACGAGTCTTCTTGTATTTTCAAAAGTAGGAAACCGAAATCTTCAGAATGAAGATTTCGGTTTCTTATTTATAAAAAAAATAAAACGCTTACGAAGTAAGTCCAAGTAAAGAGAAAGAAAACAAGTTAATTCGTCATACTTCAAACTTCTCAAATCCTTTTTCCCTTTTTCCCTTTTTCAGATAAATAGTAAAAGAAGCTAGTTCGTCAAAAATTCAAACCCTACTTAACAGCAGCCTTAACCCGACCAAGTTCTTCCGCTCTATCAAAAGCAGCTTTCGCACCAGCCATAATATTTTCAGATAAATTTTTATCAGCATAACAATTCATAGCAGCTTCGGTCGTACCACCTTTTGAAGAAACCTTTTTGATCCATTCCTCACAAGAGAAATTATTTTTGTTATGTAAATCTACCGCACCTTTAAAAGTTTGACTCACCAACAGTTCCGCTTCAGATTCATTAAATCCCATTTCCTTCGCAGCTTTAATCATCGCATCCATAAAGTAATAAACATAAGCAGGACCACTTCCCGAAATAGCAGTAGAAGCATCTATCGCTTTTTCATTTTCTACATAAATGGTTTTGCCAGTTGTATTGAGTAGATTTTGGACCATCACCAATTCGATTCGAGTAACTTCATTAGAAGAAGTAAACGCAGTCATTCCCATTCCAATTTGTGCAGGAAGATTAGGCATCGCACGAATGATTTTTTCTACGCCAAGAGCTTCTCGAATTGTTTCGATTTTTACACCAGCCATAATTGAAAGGAAAACTTGTTGTTTGTCCACCATAGATTTTATGGTTTCAAATAAAGTAGAAGCATCTTGAGGTTTAACAGCGAAGATGATTAAATCAGCATTTTGAAAACAAGCATCAGGCGATCCATACACAGTTCCAATATCTTTTTTTGATAATTCTACTGCCTTATCAGGTGACTTTTCGAGAATCATCATGTCTTCTTTATTGGTGATATGACTGCGGAGAAAACTTTGCGCATAAGTCATTCCCATATTTCCACCACCGATGACGAGTATTTTCATTTATTGCGATTTTGATTATAACTTGAAATAAGTTGTATAGGCAACTATTCTAATAGTTGTTAAAACGAGTTTAGAGTAGGTAACGTTTCTTTTTTCATAAGTTCTTATTCATAATTTTTCACAATAAATTCTAATTCTCAAACTTCACAGATTCCCCATAATAAGAAGATTGATAAAGAGAAATACAATTTGAATAAAATTGTAAAACGATATAAATGATCGAAAAACAGTTTAGGAAAAAGAATCATAACTTCCTTTAAGTCAGTTACTTAGCTATTCTATAATCATCAAAATGTTTAGCAATAATTTTTATCCAACATTTAAATTGCATAAATTTATCGCATGAATTGGAAATACAATATTTGTATTTCAATGATGAAACTGTTTTGAAATTAATGTTTGACCGTTACTTAGCCTTAAATTAAAACCCTAGTAGTATGAGAATTTTTATGCTTTTGACATTTACGCTTTTATATATGATAGGAGCGCATTGGTTTTATACCCAAAAAATATCAAATATTTGTAGTGGAGGAGAAGCGGTAAATGAAGTCGCTGCCACAGCTCCAGGAATAGTTGACACACCTGATGAAGAAATTTTAGAAGCACTTCCACCTGAGGACAAAGACCTTGGTCCTCTTACTTTTAATTGGTCTGACGAAACTCCATTAACTGGCAACGGATTTGAAGATTATAAATCTTCAATTTTTAGAAGTCTTTCTGACAATAATGTTCTAGAAATAACGGGACAATATTTTGACGATGAAGAAACTCCTGATGGTTATGATAATATGGGAATCGCTCGTGCTGAAGCAATTAAAAAATTATTCTCATCAGAGATGGATGCTGATCGGATTATTGTAAATAGTCGATTGGTAGATAGAATAGATAGTGCTGAAGAGAATCCCTTCGAGGCAGCTAATTTCAATTGGATTGGCGAAATCAAATCTGATGAAACTACCATTGCTGAAATTGATGATAGAACTTTAATTTTCTTTCCTTTTAATTCTAAAATAAAGGATGAAGATATAAAGATGAATAATTATCTAAATCTCTTAGCGGATAGAATGAAAGAGGCAGGTGGAAAAATTCATATACAAGGACATACAGATAGTACAGGAAAAACTAAATATAATTATCAATTAGGATTAGAACGGGCTTTGTATATCAAAAATTTATTGGTCTCTAAAGGTGTAAATAAAATTTTGATTTCAGTTTCTTCAAAAGGAGAAACTCAACCTATCGCATCTAATAGAACACAAGAAGGAGAACATAAAAATAGACGAGTAGTGATTACTCTAAGAAAATAACGTTACATAAAAATTGAGAAAACATTTCACATTTAAAAAATTACAACTATGATATTATTAGGTATATTAGATAGCTGTCTAAATTGTTCATGGTGGTTGATACCATTATTGATAGGCGCATGGCTTTTAGGATATTTATTATGGAATTGGACAAAAGGAGCAAGTTATAGAAGAGAGGTTGATGGTTTGCAAGGAGATATTAAAAATTGGAAAAAGAAATTTAATGATACGGAAGGAGAACTTTCTGAAGCTCGATTTGAGAAGGAAAGAGTGAGCGGTGAATACTCTACTTTGAAATCTAGATTTGCAGATTATGATACGAAGTATCGGACTATGGAAAAAAATTATAACAATCTACTTACAACTGGAGGCGGAGAAGGCGGTGGAGATGTTGACATGTCTCAATGGAATGATAAGATTAGTGATTTGGAGAGTCAACTGGAAGTATCTAGAAATACGAACTTAAAGTTACAAGGTGATTATGCTAAACTGAAAAATAAATTTAGTGAGGTGCAAAATCAAGTGAACCAAGAAGGAGGAGGGAATGATTTAGAAAGCAATATGGAATACCAAGATCGTATCGCTAAATTAGAAGAAGAATTAAATAATGTTAAAGCTAACAACACTCAATTGAAAATAGATTACTCTAATATGAAATCTAATTTTGATAGTAGTTTAGCTTTAAATGCACAAGAAGGAGATTCATCAGATCAGTTAAGTGGTTACCAATCTAGGATTAATGATTTAGAAAAAAAATTAGCGATCTCTTATGAGAATAATTCTAAAATGGAAACTGACTATGCACATCTTAAAGCAGAGTATGGAGATTTAGAAATCAAATCTCAAGATGTTGTAGCTAGTGATAATAACGAAGAAGTTCTTGGTTATCAAACACGTATTTCTGAATTGGAATTATTATTAGCTTCAAGTTCGGGTGAAGATGATCAAGAACCTGGCGAGGGTAAAAAGAAGAAAAAGAAAAAGAAGAAAAAGAAGAAAAAAAATAAGAATAAGAACAAGAAAAGTGATAAGAAGAAAGGCAAAAAGAAAAAAGATGAAAAAGGAGAACAAAGTTCAGGAGGTAATAGAACTGGATATGGACTTGTATTTAATGATGACAATCTTCAGATAATAGAAGGCGTCGGTCCAAAAATTGAAAGCTTACTCAAAGGTGCGGGCATTAGTTCTTGGATTGAATTAGCAAATGCTGATACTGAAAAATTAAAAGAAATCATGTTGTCAGCAGGTTCTCGTTATAAAATGCACGACCCAACTTCATGGCCTCAACAAGCTGCATTAGCGCATAAAGGAGAGTGGTCGCAATTGGTACATGACCAAAAAGTACTTGGTTCAGTAGATGGAAAAATAAGTGATTCAAAAGCTGAAAAAATGTACACCAAAGCAATTGGATTTAAAATTCCTAAAGCAGATGACCTCAAAGTGGTTGAAGGAGTTGGACCTAAAATCGAAGAGCTTTTAAAAAATGCAGGAATTGATACTTGGAAAAAATTATCAGAAACTGATGTAGATGATATCCAAAAAGTATTGGATGCTGCTGGTTCTCGTTACAAATTAGCTAACCCTGGAACTTGGCCTCAACAAGCAAAATTAGCTACTGATAATGCATGGGCTGATTTAAAAACTTATCAAGACCAACTGAATGGAGGAAAGGCTTAAGCCTTTCTTATCTTTTAGTATAAATAAATAGTTGCCTGTACTTAAAACATTAAGTGCAGGCAATTTTTTTTTATAAAAAGAATTACCCAAAGCTTGCGTCAGGTGCAAAGGAATAGTTTTTTTTCATAGCCCCGACTTTTAAGTCGGGGAGTATAAAAGTTGAATTTGGGCTTTAGCCATACAAAGCCTAAGCGCTTTGATTTTTACCCCGACTTTTAAGTCGGGGCTATGAAATATTTATAATCAAAAACTAAAAACCTTCAAAGTTTTCAAAGGTATTTCAAGATGTTTTTAACTTATTTAAAGCGGCATCAAATTTGCATATTTATAATATGTTTTTTCTGGTAGTCACTTTCTATGTGTTTTATAGGAATTAACTAAAGTCAGAATTAACCAAATTCCTTAAAATTATAATCTTAAAAAATGAAGCATCTTTTTACTACAATCATTCTTTTCATATTTTTTTCTTTTAGTCTTTTTGCAGAGAGTACAGAGAGTACAGAGAGTACAGAGAGTACAGAGAATACTGAAAGTACAGTTAATGTACGAATGGTAGATAGCCTTCGTGCTACTGTTACCAATCAGTCAGGTGAGGCTTATGTTATGAATATCAATAAAATAGCAACTTCACTTATCACATCTAAACATTTAGATGAAGCTAATGCTTTAGCAAAAGAATCAATGAGCAAAGCTGAAAAAATGAATTTCAAAAAAGGGATGGCAGAAGCTAATGATATTATGGGGCAAGTATGTCAAGGTAAATATGACTATACGAATGCTATGAAATATTTTTTAGCAAGTTTGGATATTAGAGATGGACTTAAAGATAAAAAAGGAATTGCTACTTCTAAAAATCATATTGGTGTAGTATTTTTTCAACAAGAAGATCCTAATGGTAGTGAGGACAATTTAGTGAATGCACTAAATATCAGAAAGGAAATCAAAGACATGGTTGGGGTAGCTGAGACGCATAAAAATTTAGGAGATTTATATTTATTTAAAAATTTATATGGAAAATCTCAAGAGCATTATATGCAAGCATTTGGGATTAGAGGAGAGTTAAAAGATTTCAAAGGTGCTGCTGCAATTGCTAGCCACTTAGGAGGAATTGTTTCTGATCTTGGAAATTATGAAGGTGCGTTGGTTTATTATAACCGTTCATTGGACATGAATAGTTCGATTGAAGACTTGCCTGAGATTGCTAAAGATTTTAATAATATTGCTCTTACTCATATTGCTCAAGAGGCTTATGAAGAAGCTATTGACGCTAATGAAAGAGCTATGGGAATTCGTAAAAAATTGAATGACCAAATGGGAATGGCTGAGTGTTACAGAAACTTTGGAGTCATTTATAACAACACAGATGAAATGGCTAAAGCAAAAACAAACCTTAATGAAAGCTTGAAATTGCTTAAGACAATTCCTACTCAACCTGGTAAACAAGACATCTACAAAAGTATTTCTAATTCTTACTATTCAATGAAGGATTTTAAAAATGCTTATAGATATCAATTAGCATTTGTATCAGAAAAAGAAAAATTATTTGATGAAGAGAAATCTCAAGCATTAATTGATTTGACTACTAAATACAAATCTGAATTTGCTGCTGAAAAACAAGATGCTGAAATAGTTCAACTCAAGCAAAGTGAATCTTATAACACGAAGTTTAATTACTTCCTTTTTGCATTGATGGGATTGGGTGGATTATTTATGATGAGCTTGTACAAGAGTTATGTACAAAAGAAGAAAGACAACAATACGCTACTTTCTAAGAATAAAGAGATTGAAGCTCAGAAAGAAAAAATTGCAGTACAACACCAAGTTGTTGAAGAAAAAAATCAAAATTTAGATATTCTAAATAGTAAGTTGGTAGATGAAATGGCAGAGCGAGAAAGCATCGAGCAATCATCATTTGCAAGAGATAGATTCTTAGCTACGATGGCTCATGAGATGAGAACTCCAATGAATATTATTACAGGTTTGACTCACTTATTATTGGAAGAAAATCCAAGACCTGAGCAAACTGAACATTTAAGAACACTTCAATTCTCAGCGAATAATTTAGTCGTATTCATTAATGATGTTTTAGATTATTCAAAAATTGAAGCAGGAAGAATCACTTTAGAAAAAAGAGATTTCTCAGTTAAGAAAACTTTTGAAGAAGTGGTATCAAGATTTAAATTACCAGCTGAAGATAAAAATATCAACTTTGATTTCTCAATGGATAACAAGATACCTGATATGGTAACTGGTGACCCTGTAAGATTAAATCAAATATTGACTAACTTGATAGGTAACAGTCTTCAATATACAGATGAAGGTTCAATTAACATCGATGCAAAATTGCATGAGATGAATAAAAAAGATATTACTATTCTTTTGACAATTGAAGATACAGGAAGTGGAATGGAACAAGCTCAATTAGATGAAATGTTCCAAAGTTTTACTCGTAAAGCATCTGATATGTTTGAAGGTTATGGAAGTACAGGATTGGAATTAGCAATTACAAAACGATTGGTTGATTTGCAAGATGGAAAAATAGAAGCAACTTCTAATTTAGGAGAAGGCTCTAAGTTTACACTTTACCTTCCATTTAAAATTGCAGAGAACAAACCTAAATCTTCTAAAACAACGGAGACTAAAAAGAAAACATTTGAACACCTATCAGGAAATAGAATATTACTCGTAGAGGATAATAAAATCAACCAATTGGTTGTTGCAAAACTTTTACGTAAACTTAATATTGATGTAGTAACTGCAGATAATGGTTTGGAAGCACTAGAAGCTATTGATACTATGTATTTCGATCTTTGTCTGATGGATATCCAGATGCCAAAGATGGACGGCTACCGTGCAACTGCAGAAATCAGAAAGAATCCAGATCATAGGAAGCGTGATATGCCTATCATCGCTTTGACGGCCTCGGCATTTTTAACTGAAAAAGAGAAAGCCAAACTTTTCGGAATGAACGATCACGTAGGAAAGCCATTTGGTCAAGAAGATCTTTTGGAAAAAATTAGTGATTGTTTAGCTATTCATACTAACGTGACGAGCTAAAAAAAATTAACGATGATTCGTAACTCGTGTTTAGTGAGTTGTAAAAAATAAATTCGTTTGGAATTTTCCTCAAAATGATTTTCTAATTTTTTACAAAACACTAATCACAGTTACTAATCATTCTTTTATAAATATAACCACCTACCATCCTAGCATATCCTTCATCCCATATATTCCTTTCTTATTCACCATCCATTCAGCAGCCATTAAAGCACCTTTGGCAAATCCAACTCTAGAATGAGCAGTATGTTTTATTTCAATTGTATCAATAAGAGACTCATATTGAATGATATGAGTACCGGGAACTTTGTCAATTCTTTTGGAATAAATAGGAAGTTCATTCTCTTCTTGAGATTCCTCTTTTACCCATTTAGATTTCCTTTTCAATTGTTCTAAAATATCTTCAGCAATTGTAATCGCAGTTCCACTAGGAGCATCTAACTTTTGAGTATGATGAATCTCTTCGATAGCTACATTATAGTTTTGATTTTGATTCATCATCTTTGCTAAGATCTTATTCATTTCAAAAAAGATATTAACACCAACACTAAAGTTACTTGCATAGAAAAATCCACCTTGAAGTGCTTTACATTTTTGTTGTACCTGCGGTAAATGTTCTAACCAACCAGTAGTCCCAGAAATAATAGGAACTTGAGATTCAAAACTTCGAATAATATTAATTACAGCATTTTCAGGTCGAGTAAATTCAATAGCCACATCAGCTTGTTGAAGTTGTTCATTCGTCCAAGAGTCCGCATTATTTGAATCTACTTTTAATACAATTTTATACCCTTTTTCGAGTGCAAGTTGTTCGATGGTTTTACCCATTTTTCCAAAACCAATTATTGCTATTTTCATAAATTATTTTAAAAAATGCTTAGGAATGCGAAAATTCTGAATCGATTTCTTTCTCCTTATAAAACATACTTTTTTGAAAGTTCAAAAGAACATAATAATTTTCACGAATCCATTTAACTAGAACTTTTTTTGAAAAAAAAATTAAATAGTAAGGAATGCGAATTGAATAAATCCTGAATCTATTTAATTCGGTATTAGGGCAGATGTATCAAAATAAATTTCGAAAAATGAGTAAGGACAACCAATGATTTATAAAATTACTTTTTCATAAGTTATTTTTATTTCGGTGTATAAAAGATTGATTTTTAGAACTGAAATATTTTGGTGCATTAGCTCAAATTAAACTTAAGCAAATGTTTAAATAATGCGTGTTAAAATAAAATTAATATAAGCCTAAAAGGAATTGTCCGCCAAATAACAATTAATCAAAATGCCTAATGAAATCCATCAGTATTTATACTGATAATTGCTATTTTTTTTTTAAAAATAAAAATGAAACTTTTAAATTTAATACATTTGTATCAGCTCATTACCAAATTTCACATATCTACTTATCATTCCAATTAAACTTTACAATTCCCAAAAATTATTCTAATTTTTATTATCATTTTCAAATGATAATTACGTTATCAAAATATTCCAATAACTATCCGATTATTTAAAACGACTTTATTAAATACTCATGTATTCTAATACTAGCAAGTATTGTAATTTCATAATTGAAATGAATATTTCAATTATTGCTATGTGTAAGACTAAGAGTAATTTATGATTTGAGAATAATTTTTTTGTAACAAACTAAATTCATGTAATGAAACAACTTAACTTAGTTCTGATGCTGCTATTGCTAGCAGTAACTATTAATGCACAAACCACTATTTGGTTAGGAGGAAGTACCGATTGGGATGATCCTGCTAACTGGAGTGATGGTGTACCAGCCACAGGCTTTACAGTTACCATTCCTTCAACACCTCCAAATGGTGCAAATTTTCCAGTTTTTACAGGAGGACCTTTGATAGATTATTCTATCCAAATATTCGGAGGAAGCCTCATTTTTGATGCAGTAGTTTATAATACTGGATCAGTAATTAATTCAGGAGGAGGAAGCATTATAAATAACCAAACTTTTATTAATGCTGGTATGGTTCAATTTAACAACAATGCGGGCTCATTTACCAATAATGGTCTTGTTGATAATTATGGATTGTTTACTAATGCAGGTACTTCAGTTTTAACGAATACTGCGGGTAACACTTTTAATAATTTTGGTGATATTGAAAATTTTGGACTAATTACAAATGATGGAAATTTTCTAAATCTTGGTGATATCGTTAGTACTAATGTATTAGTAAATAATGGAAACTTAGTAAATAGAGGATTTTTAGATTCTGCTTTTGGTAGCTCGTTTACAAATGATAATGGTGGTGATTTTACAAATGAATCAGGTGCTATTTTCGAGATAAATGGAATGTTCACCAATGCAGGAGATATTGTTACTGATGGTTCATTCTTTATTCAAACTGCAGGTGCAACCAATAACTCAGGTTCGATTATTAATAATGGAGCTTTTGATTTATCAGGACCAATTAATAATACAGGAACATTTACCAATAACAATGATATGTTGATAAATGATTCAGGGCAGTTTACAAATGAGAATTCATTTACTAATAACGGAACAGTTACACTTTCTATTTGTGGACAAATTATTCAAAATGCTAACAATACAATTGCAGGTACGATTTTGAGTGATGGAATTATTTATGAAATTGGTGGAGATGTTGACGTAACTAGCAATTTGGATTTTGGCTCTGAATTTTCAGACTTGTCTCAAAGAAAAGATCCAGAAGTGAGATGTCGTGCAGGTGTTGCTGTTTTCTTAGATGAAAATGGAAATGGAACATTGGACATCAATTCTGTTGATTTAAATTCATTTGGATTTTGTGGAGCAGCTATAACTACTAGAACATTATCTCAAAATTCTTTTACAACTGCTGATATTGGAGTAAATGAAGTTATGTTGACGGTTACTGACGAGTTTGGATTTCAAGGTACTTGTAGTGGATTTGTTAATGTATTTCCATTTTCTGCTCCTGTTATAGCTATTGATAATCCAGATATTGATTTGAATTGTTCTGCTGATATTACTGTTCAAGTACAGCCAGGTGCATTTTCAACAGTAGTGAATTTTGATGAACCAGTACCATCTACAAATTGTACTTCATCAGGAATATCTGGAAATTTTGTATGTAAAGAAAGAACTATAACCCCAACTAACCGATGTAGTATCGGAGAGCTTTTTGGAATATTTATTAAGTTTGATGGTTTAAACAGTCGTTACATTGTGGAGAATGGGGTCTTTACGGAATTTCTAGATGGTTCTGCGACTTTGACTGGTTTAGCAGTTAATAATTCAGATTCAAATATTAAATTTGAAGTGAATACAGTTTTTACTGGTCGGACTACTACTGCTCCAAATCCGCCAAAAGAGCATCTTTGTAATTTAAGTACTAATACATCAGATTTTTACTACTATACAGCATTCTCTGGAACTTTAGTAGGAACAGGATCTGCTGCTGGCGCATTGGCAGTAATTGAAAGTTATGGGGACGCATTCCAAGTTGGTGTAGGAGCTAATGTAGTTCAAAGCACGATCCAATTAGGTGCATCAGGTTGGTTCGCTTTAGATTTAATTAATCAGCCTACAGGAAGTTTACAGCTTACTTCTCCGATTGGACAAAATGAACAAAGTGGAGATATCCATATCAATCTTTCTGGAGATAATTCAGTTTGTGAAAACGGTGGAACAATGTCTTGTTCAAATACATCAAATACAATATCTGGATTTGATTTCTTAGGCGAATTTAATGGAAGTAGATATTTCTTATCAACTTCAACTGCTAATTATCAAACTGCTAACAATGCTGTTACAGCAGAAGGTGGTCATTTACTAACTATCAGTGATGCTGTTGAAAATGAATTTATCAGAGGTCATTTGGCTGAAGGAACATCAGTTTGGATAGGCTTATCGGATGAAGGAAATGAAGGGAATTTTGAATGGGAAACTGGCGAGCCAGTAAATTATATCAATTGGGCTTTAGGAGATCCTAATGGAGGTACAAATTCAAATGTTGCTCGTTTAAGACAAAATGATGGTTACTGGACTGATAGATCTGAGACGGATAATTTTTTCTATGTATTGGAAATGGAATGTGATTTTGTGCTACCAAATTGTAGTACTGTGACAAGTATTCCTAATGCTACTTTAATTGGAGAATTTGAAAATAGTAAATACTTTATTTCAAATAGTTCTTCTTTAAATTATGCAGAAGCAGAAGCATTAGCAATAAATGGAGGAGGACATTTAGCTACAGTAAGTGACGCAGCTGAAAATGAATATATCAGAAGCAATTTACCTTCAAATAGTTCTGCATGGTTAGGATATTCTGACGAAGCTTCTGAAGGTAATTATGTATGGGTAACTAGCGAACCAACCACTTATACTAATTGGCAGAATGGAGAACCTAATGATTCTTTAGGAATAGATAATTTTGCTCGTATTCAACAAAATACAGGGATGTGGACAGATAGAAATGGAGCTACCAATCATTATTATGCAATAATAGAAGTAGATTGCTCTTTTAATCCTATTGCTACTTTCTTTCAACATTGTTTTTATGGAGGCAGTAGTGCTGAATTTGGATTAGGTACTTATAATACAAGTGATTTTACGGCAATTTTTCCAAATAATGAACTGTCTTCAATACAAATTCCAGCTGGACTCAAAGTTACTCTTTATAACGATAATTTGACTGGAACCACTCAAGTATTAACAGCAGATAATGCTTGTTTGATTGATATTGATTTTAATGATAAAACTACCTCTATAACAGTAGAACTATTAAATGCTACTGGTGGAAATGGTTTAACCATACAACAAATCGCAGGAGGATTAAGTGGAAGTGAATTTCCTATTGGTGATTCAGAAGTTGCTTTTGAAGTAACAGACAACTGTGGAAATCAAGAGATATGTATATTTAATGTAACTGTCGAAGCAAATCCTGCTGATATAGTTTTGACTGATTGCCCAACAGAAGTAGTAGTAAATACTGCACCAGGAGCATCTTCAGCTCAAGTTTTATGGACAGAGCCAACAGCAACTTCAAATTGTTTTGAAAATTCAGCAACAGATGTATCTCAGGTTTTTGGGCCTTTAAGTGGATCATTACTTCCTATAGGAACTCAGCAAATAACTTATTCAGTAGAAGATTCATGTGGAAACTTCTCTTCATGTGTTTTCCCAGTAACAGTAGTAGAAGTTCCTGCTACATTCAATTTAGTAAATTGTCCTGGAGATCTTTCTGTACCAGCTCCTGTAGGATCAACTTCTGCAACAGTAACTTGGGATGTACCTACAGGTACGACAGATTGTTTTACAGGTGGAGTAAATGTTAATCAATTAATTGGACCAGCTAATGGTTCTTCATTTCCAATTGGTACAACTACAATTGCTTATGTATTATCTGATGATTGTGGAAATGCAGAGTTATGTTTATTTACAGTAACTGTAATAGAATCTTGTCCAGCAGCAGGGACACCATGTAATGATAATGATCCAACTACAGGAAACGATGTAGAAGATGGTAGTTGTAATTGCGCAGGTACTGCTTGTGATTTAACAGTAGAACCTCAAATCAGAATAGATAATGGTAGTTGGGAATTTACTAATAATATACAAATTTGTGGTATAGGAAGTAAGATAGAATTTGCTGCTCATCCAGCAGTCAATGGTAACACTTGGTCATGGACTGGTCCTAATGGTTTTATGGCAAATACTAGAGTAGTTTTACTTTCCAATTCAGCAGGTATAGATTTATCAGGTACTTATACTGTTAGTTACACAGATGCAGATGGATGTACTGATGTGGCTACACTTGACCTGACCATTTATGATAATCCAACTGCTACAGTTACTTCAACTGGCGCAAGTTGTTTAGGTGATGATGGTTCTATTACATTTACTTTCCCAAATCATCCAACTCGAACACATCTTGAATTTAGTGTAGATGGAGGTTTGACCTATTTTGTTGGAGTACCGGATGATTCAGGTTCTGTAACTTATAACAACTTTGGTGAAGGAACTTATGATTTATTTGTTCGATGGGGTAACACTCAATGCCCAGTAAGTTTAGGTACATTTAATATAGCGGAAGTTCCTGCAATAGGTTCAAGCTGTAATGACGGTAATCCTAGTACACAAAACGATATGATAAATTCTAATTGTGAATGTGAAGGAACACCAATCTCATGCGATGCAAGTGCATCGCCAATTACTTTAGCAGGTGGAGGAACAGAAACGACTATATGTGTTGATGGAGTAGGAGATCCTTTAGGTGTAACATTAACAGGAACATCTGTTGGAGCAAATGCTGGATGGATAATTACAGATGATGCTAACAATATATTAGCATTACCACCAGCACCACCATTTGATTTAGATCCAGCAGGACCTGGTACATGTCTAATTTGGTATGTGCGTTATGAAAATGACTTCGCTGGAAATACAGTTGGAAATAACTTATCAGACTTGACAGGTTGTTATGACTTATCAAATGGAATAACAGTAGTACGACAAGAAGCAGATGGTGCAACAGTTAATCTTGTAACAGGTGGAACATCTTATACAGGAACAGCTGGTGACATTGTATTTGATGTAGAGAATACAACTACTGCAACTAATTTATCATACTGGTATATTATTACTGATAATAATGATAATATTTTAGGTTTTGTAAATTCTGGAAATACAATTGACCTTAGTCCAGCTCCTCCAGGAGAATGTCATATTTGGGGATGGAGTTATAGTGGACAACCTGATCCTGTAGTTGGTGATCCAATCACTTCATTAGCAGATGGTTCATGTGAAGATATTTCTAGTAATTTTATTACAGTAATTAGAGAAACTAGTTGTCCAGCAGCAGGTACTGCATGTGATGATGGCAACGCTAATACAATTAACGATGTAGAAGATGGCAATTGTAACTGTGCAGGTATGCCAATACCTACTGACTGTAAAGTTTATACTATTCAAGATGTTCAACCAGTTTGCCATGCATCTTTTGCTAATGTTGATGCTGGTGTTTTCTTTAGAAGAGCTTTAGATAGTAACGGATTATGTACTGGTACTGATTACGAAGTATGGAAAGCAGGTAGTGATTTAGTATTGATAGAGAATGGAGATGGAACTGCTCAAATGAGTGGAACTATTCTCAATGGAAATACTGTTGCAAACGTTTCAATTTCTTATGAAGGATTTTCTTTTGTAGGTCAAGGTTGGACGAATGGATGTTATAATAACAATGTGACTATAGACTATTACTACACTAGTTTTGCTGGTACTGTTTCTTATAATGGTCAATCTTATACTTTGACTCAGAAAAGCGCTGACTTTACATTAGGAGAAGGTGCACAAAATGCTGCAGATGGTTTCGGATTTGGTATGTGGGTAGGTGGAACATGGGGTGAGTGTATTGAAGTCTTTGGTTCACTTACTCTAAAGCAAGCAGGTGATACTTGTGATGACGGAAATTCAATGACTGAAAATGATGTGATTCTTGCAGACGGTTGTTCTTGTCAAGGAACTCCAATCAACACAGGTGGTGGTGGATGTACTACTACTGAGAACCTTGCTTTGAATGGTACTGCTACCGAATCAAGTGAACAATTTGGAGCACTTGGAGAACGAGCTATTGATGGAGATACTAATGGTAACTTCTGGGCTGGCTCAACAACGCTTACAAAGTGGGAAGCTCAACCTTGGATTGAAATTGATTTAGGTCAAATTTCAAATATCGAATCGTTCAATGTTTATAATAGAACAGATTGTTGTGATGGCTTTTTGTCAAATTACCATATCCTAATTTCTGATGTACCATTTACGTCTACTAACCTAGCAGCTACAATAGCTCAAGCAGGAGTAGTTGATATTTTTGAAGCAGCAGTTGCAGGAACACCTACAGCAGTAACAGCACCAGCAAATACAACTGGTAGATATGTAAGAATCCAATTAGAAGGAACTTCTTTCTTAGGTCTTGCAGAAATTGAAATCATAGGTTGTGTTGGTGGTGGTGGACCATGTCCAACAGCAGGAACAGCTTGTAATGATGGAAATGCAAATACTACGAATGATATAGAAGATGGTAACTGTGGATGTGCAGGAACACCAATCAATACAGTTGATTGTCCAGCATTATCAGCTAACATCGGTGACACATGTAATGATGGAAATGCGAATACTACAAATGATGTAGTTAATGGTAACTGTAACTGTGTAGGAACACCAATCAATACAGTTGATTGTCCAGCATTATCAGCTAACATCGGTGACACATGTAATGACGGAAATGCAAATACTACAAATGATGTAGTTAATGGTAACTGTAATTGTGCAGGTACTCCAATCAATACAGGTGGTGCTTGTACTACCACAACTAACTTAGCGTTAGATGGAACAGCTACCGAATCAAGTGTGCAATTTGGAGCAACAGGTAGTCGAGCAATCGACGGAAATACAAATGGTGATTTTTGGAATGGAAACTCAGTAGCATTAACAGCGTGGGAAGCACAACCTTGGATTGAAATTGATTTAGGTCAAATTTCAAATATTGAAGAAGTAAGAGTTTACAATAGAACTGATTGTTGTCAAGGTTTCTTAAAATACTACCACATTCTTGTTTCTGAAACTCCATTTACTTCTACTAGTCTTGCAGCTACTCAAGCTCAAGCAGGTGTAGACGATTACTTCGAAGCTGCAGAAGGTGGCGCGGGTACACCTACAACGACTACGACTTCAAGTGTAGGACGATATGTAAGAATCCAATTAGAAGGAACTTCTTTCTTAGGTCTTGCAGAAATTGAAATCATAGGTTGTACTAGTACTGGTGGCGGAAGTGGTTGTCCAGTAGCAGGAACAGCATGTAATGATGGAAATGCAAATACTACGAATGATGTAGAAGATGGAAACTGTGCATGTGAAGGAACACCAATCAATACAGTTGATTGTCCAGCATTATCAGCTAATATCGGCGATTCATGTAATGATGGAGATGCAAATACTACAAATGATGTAGTTAATGCAAACTGTAATTGTACAGGAACACCAATCAATACAGTTGATTGTCCAGCATTATCAGCTAATATCGGCGATTCATGTAATGATGGAGATGCAAGTACTACAAATGATGTGATTAATGCAAACTGTAATTGTGAAGGAACTCCTACCAATACAGGTGGTGGTTGTACTACAACTACTAATGTAGCATTGAATGGTACTGCAACTCAATCAAGCACACTAAGTGCTGGAGGAATTGTAGCTAGTGCAGATAAATCAATTGATGGAAATACTAATGGCGTATTCTTTACTGGAAATGCTTCTCAATCATCTGTATCTGCAACTAATAATTCATTCCAACCATACTGGGAAGTGGAATTAGATGACACTTATTTGATAGAACAAATAGATGTATACAATAGAACAGATGGTAGTGATAGAAGTAACGATGTATATGTTTTAATTTCTGACATACCATTTTCTAAAACTGATTTAGCAGGTGCTAGAGATGAAGCGATTTGGGAAGAATTTATTCCTGGCTTAGTAGGTTCACCTAGTACAGTTTTACCTAATGTTTCAGGTAAATATGTTAGAATCCATATGCAAGGATCTGGTTACTTAGTATTAGGAGAAGTTGAAGTGTATGGATGTGTTAGTAATAGTACAGGTTTAGCTGTACCTAATATGTTATACTTCAATGCTGAGAAAGATGGAATCACAACTAATGTAGATTGGATGATGGCTAAAGATGTAAATGTAGACTTCTACGAAGTTGAAGTTTCAACTGACGGTACTAACTTCAGATTATTAGATGATATGAATTCACACCAAGTGAATGCACCTCGTCAATATGAAACTGTTGATTTACATCCTTCATTTGGAGAGAATTACTACAGATTAAAAGTGAACTATTTGGATGGAACTTATTTCTATTCCAATACAAGAAGAGTGAATTTCGAAATTGACTTCGATGATGTTATTGTTTATCCAAATCCAACAGATAATCTAATCAATATTGCATTGAGAGACTTTGCTGGAAAAACAGGAACAATTGAAATTTACAATTCTTTAGGACAAAGAATGACGGGAAGAGACTACCAATCTTTCCCTACTATACCCGCTGTATTTGATGTTAGCAACTATGTAAATGGTATTTATACTATTTCAATCAAAGTTGAAAATCACAAGCGATTTACTAAGAAGTTTGCTGTCACTCAGCGATAAAAAACTTCTATGTAAATTAAGATGGAAAATAAATAAAATTTTCCGTCACCCCCCAACCCTAAAGTAAAGCTCTATAATTTTAGAGTTTGCTTTAGCGGTTTTTTTTAAATTATTAAAATCCAAAATCTTCTTTAAGAAGATTTTGGATTTTTTTAATTTAAATTAAAATTTAAATAATATATAAAGTATTGATTAGTAATTGTTTGAGTAGTAGTAATTTTGTTTGATTAACTATTAAATAAAATTAATAAGTTTTTAAATCAAAAAACATATTTTTTAAAAATTTAATCTGTAATTTTGTACAACCAAGTTGAATTAAACCTATTATATAATTCATAGAGTTAAATAAAAATATTAGAGACTTGATGTTTGATCTGGAATCTATCCTAAAAAAAACTTATTATTGTATAATAGTAGTTTAAACAAACAACTGTCAATCTCAACTGGAACTTTCAAGTGAAAGTTAATC
>JALZVK010000129.1 GCA_023301005.1 Saprospiraceae bacterium
ATGGAAAATACAAAGCGCAGCTTTGAATCAATATTTAAATATTGATGGTGATGGAAATGGAATCATCAACAGTATAGATTTTAACCTTTGGCAAAATAATAAATCAAAAGTCGGACAACCTAGTATTCGGTATTAATAGAATAACATGCACAGAATAATATTAATAATCATTTTTACCCTATTAGCGCATATGACTTATAGTCAATGCAATGCACAATCTATTGATTCTGATCAAGATGGAATATGCGACATATTAGATCAGGATGATGATAATGATGGTATTCTAGATTCCGATGAAACTATTTGTTCTAGTGTTGCTCTTTCCGATCTCACATTTAATGGCGTTGCCGCAGCCAATGTTTTTCCTTCGAAAATTCAACTTTCTGATAATGATAATCTATGGAGAACTTCTTACTCTGCGGAAACATTTAGTCTTCCAATTCAATTATCGTTTAAAGCTAATACTAGTAACTTAAAGATGATAGGTTTGCTACCTACTAGCGCAACGGAAAATTTAACTACTTGGAATGATACAGGTTATAAAGCATATATCCATACAAATGGTCGTATGTATGGTAAGTTTCCTGCTGCCTGGGATCCTATTATTTTAGGTGTAAATAGCAAAATAATAAAAATGACTATTGCAGTTAATGGTACTTTAACTGTTTCAATAGATGAAGAAACTGTACATACGGGAACTGTTCCAGTAGAAGATTATAAACTAGCAGTCACTAGTCGTACTGGTGGTATTTTTGAAGATATTAGTCTTATTTATGGTACCATACCTTGTAGTAATTTTGATAAAGATACAGATGGTGATAATATTCCTAACCGCCTTGACTTGGATAGTGATAGCGATCTATGCGTAGATGCTTTTGAAGGAGGAGATGATTTTGGTTTAAATGATATGGATGGAGTGGGGCGATTATTAGGAAATGTAAATTCGAATGGTATTCCATTAGTTGCAGGGAATGGGCAATCTATAGGGCAAAGTTTGATGCAAGTCAATATTGCAGTTGATGCAAGAGCATGTCAATGTATCGCTGCAAATAATCCTACTGATTCAGATTCTGATGGAGTTTGTGATGCAGCTGATATATGTGATAATTTTTCGGATGCTCTGATAGGTACGCCATGTGATGATGAAAAGGTTTGTACGATTAATGATGTCTGGACAAGCAATTGTATTTGTGAAGGAACCTTTGCTGATGCAGATAATGATTCCGTTTGCGACATTTTTGATGACTGCCCAAATTTTGATAGCGACATAGATATTGACGATGATGGAATTCCGTATTGTTTGGATGATTGTGTAGATGTAAATGAAAATGGAATTTGTGATGAAATTGATAACAATACAATTACGGATGATCTAAAAGTTTATTTCAGTCATAAAAGAGGGTTTTATGAAAACAATTTTCAACTAACCTTAATTTCAAAAGATCCTAATGCTGTTATAAAGTATACGACAGATTCAGAATGGCCAAGTACAAGCAATGGTAACATTTATACTCAACCAATTAATATTTCTAATACAACTGTTATCAAAGCGATTACTTATCATTCATCTGACACTTCTAAAGTTTATACGCATAGTTATTTCTTTTTAGAAGATGTTGTCAACCAGCCAAATGGATTATCCATTTATCCACCTGATACTGAAATGGATCCATTGGTGACGACTAACCCATTATACAAGGATAAAATTTATGAAGGACTTCAAGATCTTATGTCACTTTCTATTACACTTCCAGAAGAAGATTTTATTGCAGGAGACTCAGGGATATATGCTAATCCATTAGAACGAGGAAAAGAATGGGAACGAGAAGCTTCGCTAGAATTTCTTTTTGCTGATGGGGAACATTTTCAGGAAAATATGGGTGTTAGAATACATGGAGGAGCTAGTCGAGGTAGAGATAAAAAAGCATTTCGAATTTATTTTAGAGAAGAGTATGGGCCAACAAAATTAGAGTATCCTTTATTCGGTTCAGATGCTAGTGATGAAATTGATGCAATAGTTTTGCGATGTAGAGGTGGACAAAGTTGGGTGAGTTCCAATACCGATCATCGAGATAGAGCTCAAATGTATCGAGATCAATTCGCAAGAGAATTGCAAGGAGAAATGGGACATTTACATGTTCATGGAACTCAAACTCATTTATATATTAATGGCGTTTATTGGGGAGAATATAATATTGTTGAATTTTTAAATCAAGCATACTTTGCAGATTATCTAGGTGGAGAAAAAGAGGATTATGAAATATGGAATCACTCAGGTCAAGAAGAAGGCTTGGATTCTACTTGGTTAGATTTACATAATTATATAGCTAATGGAATTACTACAGCAACTCAATATGACTATGTGAAATCTATAGTCGATGTTGAAAATTTAGCAGACTATATTCTATTGAATTTCTTTGGAGGAAATAACGATTGGGATACTAATAACTGGTATTCAGCAAAAGGAGATTTTGGGAAATGGCAATTCTTTGCTTGGGATAATGAGCAATTCTTTAAAGAATTAGACCTTGATGTTTCGGATATAAATAATCCTGAAAAGCCAACAGCAATATTCAATCAATTAATGGCTTATCCTGATTTTAAGCAATTATTTATGGATCGTGTAAATTGCCATATGGAAAATGATGGGCCACTTACTCAAGGAGCGCTCGATAAATTATGGATGGAAGGCTATGCTAAATTAGGCAAATCTATTATTCCTGAATCCGCACGATGGGGAGATAATCAACGCCCTAATCAACCATACACTTTATATGATGAGTTCTTGATAGAACAAACTCGTTTGAGAGATATTTATTTTCACCAAAGACAGGATACTGTTTATCAACAATTGATGGCAAGAGGTTTTTATACGGATGTACTAACTCCTGTTGTATATAGTGCGCTTGGTGGAGAAGTCAATTCTAATTTTCAATTAACATTAACGAATCCTAATTCTGGAGGAACACTCTATTATACAATCGACGGAACAGATCCACGAGCAGATGGAGGAGGAATATCTCCTACAGCTTTAGTTTATAATGGAGCGATTACAATCCATGGAATTACAGAAATAAGAGCACGAGTACATAGTGGATCTGATTGGAGTCCAAACTGCCCTGAGTTATATTTTCCAACTCAAAATTATACTGACCTGAATATCAACGAAATCATGTATAAACCAGGTGGTGATTGTTCACAAGCAGATTCTTCTGAATTGGATTATATAGAATTATATAACAAAGGGAATGAAGCAATTAATTTAGCCTATTGTAATTTTACAGAAGGCATTTCTTATTCGTTTCCAAATCCAACTATTCTACAACCTGGCAGTTTTTTAGTCTTAGCTGAAAATACCACAGCCTTTGAATTGGCTAATGGATTTCCTCCTTATGATCAATATAAAGGTGGACTTAATAATGATGGTGAAAAAATTAAACTGTCAGATCCTTTCGACAATGGAATTGATTCCCTAACCTATATTAATGAAAATCCTTGGGATGAACATCCTGATGGTGAAGGTTCTTCACTTGAACTATTACATCCAACATTGGAAAATAGTAATCCTTTAAATTGGTTTCGTTCTGATAATCCTTGCGGAACTCCAAATCAACCTAATAGTCGAATCTGTGCAAATGCTACCTTGCCAATTATCATTAATGAAATCAATTACAATTCTAACGATGATGTATTTGACTCAGGCAATTGGGTAGAATTATATAATCCAAATGGGAGTTCAGTTGACTTGTCT
The DNA here is from genome assembly GCA_023301005.1 of Saprospiraceae bacterium. Taxonomy (GTDB): domain Bacteria; phylum Bacteroidota; class Bacteroidia; order Chitinophagales; family Saprospiraceae; genus CAJQQY01. The sequence goes on from JALZVK010000129.1 coordinate 3,752, forward strand.
GGATGGGAATTTTATGATAATGGAAACATTTTCATTTTACCTCAAGGAACTCAAATAGCCTCGCAAGGCTATTTAGTTTTAGTAGACAATCAAAATGATTTTATAAATGCTTTTCCAAATGTAAATTCTAATATCA
>JALZVK010000130.1 GCA_023301005.1 Saprospiraceae bacterium
TAAAAAAATTAGTGCATACCCTTTGGTACGGACTCATTTTTTTATGAAATCATATTGAAAAAGAATCCTTCAAGGGGGTATATTATTTATTTCCTACTCCCTAAGTCTTTTATTTATTTAAAAACAATATACTTACGAAGTAAGAAATAAGTTGATTCGTCAAAACTTCATACCTCTCAAAACAATATCTCCTAAAAATTTATTTATACAGAATACTCTATTGTAGTAAACATTACTATTTTTATCCTTGTAATTAATTTTTAAAAAATCACTTCAGAGAAAATCATTTTATGAAATTTATAAATCGAAAAACAATCATTACTCTTCTAGTTGTAATTTTTATCATTATGCAATTTTTCAGAATTGATAAAACCAATTCACCTGTTGATCAATCATTAGATTTTATTACAATTACTCAACCGACTCCTGAGATTGCTACTATGCTCAAAGATGCTTGTTATGATTGTCATTCGCACGAATCCAAATATCCTTGGTATTCAGATGTTGCTCCAATTTCATGGTGGGTAAAAGGGCATATAAATGAAGGTACTAAACATTTAAATTTTTCAGAATGGGGAAATTACGATACTAATAAAGCGAATCATAAATTAGAAGAAGGTGCTGAAAAGGTGGAGAAAAAAGAGATGCCGATTACGCCTTATTTGATTACACATTCCGAAGCTAGAATTACAGAAGAGCAACGAGCTGCTCTAGCTCTTTTTTTTAAAGAAAAAATGAAATAGCTATATTCAGAACAGAGAGTAGAGATCCTTATATTGAGGGAAGAGAGAATTATTATTTTTTAGATCTCTAATCTATGTCATCTACACTCTCTTCTGTATAGTTATAAAATGAAATAGACATCCTTTCAATTTTTATCCTTAACTTTAGAAGTCATATAAAAACAGCCCCAATTTCAGAACCCTAAGTAAAAGAATTCATGCGACAAGCCTTTGTGCTTTTTTTATTTTTTGCAGTTATATTAACATCTTCTGCTCAATCAACCCGAGCCAACACTTGGTTGGAAGAAGGTCGTTCGCTCGTGCAAAAAAAAGAATACAAAGACGCATTTAAAAAATATAAACGAGCTGCTTCCACATTTAGAAAAGAGAAGAAAAAAACAAAACAAATCAATACACTTCTCGAACTTTCTAATATCTACATTCTTGCCAACGAAAATTTTAAAGCTGAAAATTTAGCTTATGATATCATCGGTTCTTTTTCCAAAAGAGATACACTTGCGGCGAATGCTTATCAGGTATTAAGTTTGACTGCGCTCTCCGATTCCAAATATCAAGAAGCTTTATCGCATATCAAAAAAGCTTTAAAAATTCAAAGAATAAAACTTCCCGATAATCATCCTGCCATTGCAGAATCTCTAAAGATATTCAGCAGCATCCAAAATAACTTAGGTCAAAATGATCTCGCTTCCGAAAACATCTTACTCGCACTCGAAATCAATCAAAATGTTTTTGGAGAAAATCATCCGACTACAGCAGAGACTTTAGGAGTCATGGGCAACATCTATTCGACTCGTGGAGAATATCGCAAAGGCATTGAGTACTTACAAGAAGCTATTGATATTTTAAAAAATAATAAAAGTGATAAAGAAAAATTAATTGCTCAATTTTATTTTCATTTGGGAAATGCGCATATCTCGATGGGAAATTATGACTTAGGATTAAGCAATACTCAATATGGATTGACCATCATCGAAAATTTAGAAGAAACTGAAAACCCTGACCGTGCTCCTTTCTTAAATAATATTGGAAAAATATTTACGCTTAGAGGTGACTTCACTAAAGCGAAACAAAATTATACTGACGCTTTGGACTTAATAGAATTTCATCGAGGTCCTGAACATGCTGAAGTGATTCCGAGTTTTTATAATTTAGGAAAAATGTATCAAGCTCAAGGAATCGTAGATTCCGCTTTGATTTATTTTCAAAAATCTTTAAAACTTAATCAAAAAATCTACGGTAAAAATCATCCTCAAAATGCACAAATCCTAAGTGAAATCGGAACGACTTATTTTAATGATGAAAAATATGACGGCGCACTTACTTATTATAACAATGCTTTTACAAAGTATAATGAATTCTATGGAACACATCATATAGGCGTAGCATTTGTCGAACAACAAATTGGAAAAACGTTTTTAAAAAAAGGAGAATTAGAAACTGCTCTTTCACATTTCCAAAGTGCATTGAATTCAAATGTTCCTTTCTCTTATGAAGCAAAAGACATTTCCAAAAATCCTGATTTAAAAAATGTTTTAAATAAAAACATCTTTCTCTCTTCACTTACTTTAAAGGCGCAGACCTTGACCAAGCTCTATTTATCGAAAGAAGATTTTGGCAATCTTGAGTTAGCTTTTGAAAGTTTTATCCTTTGTGATTCTTTGATTGATGATATTAGAAAATCGTTTATTGAATTTAGCGATCAATTGATTTTTAATCAAACGGTTGCCCAAGTTTATGAGGAAGCCATTTATACTTGTTTGATTTTATATAATAAAAAACAAGACAAGAAGTACATCGCTCAAGCATTTTATTTCTCTGAAAAAAGTAAGTCTAATACACTTTTACAATCCTTTAATAATAACGAGGCGTTACGCTTCGCAAATATTCCTGACTCTTTAGAAGCTCAAGAAGTACTACTGAAAATCAAGATTTCATTTGCTCAAAAACAATTATCAAAAGTTATTCAAACTAAGGATAGTATAAATTTCGATCTGGCGCAAGAGGAACTTTTGGAATCGAAAGATGCGTACAACGAATTCATCAATGACTTAGAAAACGATTTCCCCAATTACTATCAACTCAAATATAATACTTCAGTTGCTACACTTGAAAAAGTCCAACAGTCCCTAAAAAAAGGAACAGCCTTGATAGAATATATGTCAGGTAATTCAAGGCTTTTTACATTTACGATAACTTCTACTGATGCTCATATTAATTTCATCAACAAACCTAGTAACTACAATAATTTGATTTTTTCTTTTAGAAAATCTCTTACAGATAGAGCTTATATTTCTCATGGCGATTCGATTGAACATGCTTATCAAACTTTCTCTTCGAGTGCTTTCGAGCTGTATAATATTTTATTAAAAGATCCTTTGAATCTTTTATCTAAGAATAGAAATAAAAAATTAATCATCGTTCCTGACGGATTGTTGGGTTATATTCCATTTGAAATTTTAATAAAAGAAAACCCTGAATCGACTTCAGTCGATTATAGAAATTTGGATTACTTACTTAATCATCATTCTATCAGTTATGCATTTTCAGGTTCGTTATTATTAAAACATCAAAACTCAGAAATTATAACAAAACATTTACGGTACGGAGGATTTGCATCAGATTATTCTTCTGGCAAATTATCACTCAATAGTAATTCAAAAAATCTTCAGTATTTTAAAAGTGGAAAATATATCGACTTACCTGCTTCTCGTAAAAATGTACAAAAGATTGCCAAACTTCTCGATGGTCAATATTTTGTAGGTGACTTAGCAACGGAAGCTATTTTCAAAGACGCTTCTCTTAGCTTTGACATTTTGCATCTTGCGATGCACGGCGTTTATGATGATAAAAATCCGCTGAACTCACATCTCGTTTTTACACAAACCGAAGATGACAACGAAGACAATTATCTGACTTCGTCAGAATTATATAATATGAAAATGAATGCTCGACTCGTCTACCTCGGAGCATGTAATTCTGGTTTTGGAAAAATAAATAGAGGGGAAGGAATCATGAGTTTGTCTCGATCATTTGCTTACGCAGGTTGTCCGAGTATTGTGATGAGTTTGTGGAGTGTGCCTGATAATGAAACGGCAATTATCACTCATTCGTTTTTTAAGGAATTAAAAAATGGCAAATCAAAAGATGATGCTTTGCAATTTGCCAAGCTCCAATATTTGAATACTCCGAATATCGCTCCTAACCGACAACATCCACTTTATTGGGCAGGTTTTGTTCCGATAGGTGATATGTCTCCGTTGTATGATTCTAGTTTTTTTTCTTATAAATGGGTGGTAGTTATTATTATAGGTATGATACTGCTTACGTTTTTTGCTAGGAGATGGAAGAAGAGAAAAAGGGTTTATTCGGTTGACGGCTAACGGCTAACGGTCGCACACACCATTTTATTCAGAATAAATTCTAATAAAAAATCTTAATTATGTTTTTAAAAAAATCAGCTAAAAGGCGAGAACAATTATCAAAGCTAGCATTTGAGTTGAATATGCAATTTCATGAAAAAGATGAATACGGACTAAAAAAACGCTTAGGACAATTTCGATTATTTAAAGAAAGTGGCATAAAAAAAATAACCAATCTTTTGCTTCAAAAAGATACTATGCTTTCATCCACTATAGCGGTTTTTGATTTAGAAATTTCAGATGAAAATAATTTAGGGGAAGTATTCTCACAAACCGTATTCTTTGTTGATTCCAAAGAATTATCATTACCTGAATTTTTTATTCGTCCTGAAGAGTTCTTTGATCGAGTAGGGAAATTTTTAAAATTAACTAGCGAAATAGAATTTGAAGCATATCCCGAATTTGATGAAAGCTATTGGATTAAAGGCGATGAAGAATCTTTGGTAAAGAAAATGGTGACAGATGATTTCGCTCGTTTTTTTACTATTGAAAAAAAGTGGCGACTCGAAGGCATGAATTATTTTCTGATTTTTTATCAAAGAAAAAAATTACTGAAACCTAAAGAAGTCAAATCTTTTTATAAAAAAGGATTACAACTTTTTGATTGGTTAAAGGAGTAGGAAATAAAAATGACCGAACAACAATCGTCATTCGGTCATTTAATATTCAAAAGCATAATGAGAGAAAAAATTTCTCTTTTAAATTTTTTTCGAAATTGTCAAACAATTTCTATAATTGATTCAGTAAGGCAGTCGCTTCGGCTTTCCCCCAATTATCAGCATTCACTACATCTTGGAGTAAAGCTTTCGCTTCTTTTATTTTATTTAATTTTAAATAGGCTAAGCTCATATACCAATTTGCTTGCGAAGTAAATTGACTATTCAATTCTTTTCCCTTTTTAAGATTAGTAATTGCATCTTGATAATCTGGAGCAGTTTCATACATTTGGCTTACACCTAAGTAAAAATATTTCTCTCCTAAATTTTCAGGATTCTTTTCTATTGACTTTTCAATCGCAATTGTAGCTAATGAAAAATTTTCTTCTTTATAAGCATTGATTGCATTTGCCCAATTCACATCTTCAGCAGAATCATTCATCATTGTTGTTGGAGCAGTATATACATTTTTCAATTGCTCTGATGCCAAGCTTTCCATATCAGGAGAGGAGAATATCATCCAAGCCAACGCCAAACCTAATCCAAGTGCAAATACTGCGGCAATACTTCTCATCCAATTCACCGCTGATTTTTTTGGAGTCAATTGACGAACAGGTGTTTCCACTTTTGCACCTTGTTCTTTCAGCAACGCTTGCCAACGCTTTTTCTTTTGAACTTTAAAGTCCGCATTAAGCGTAACCGCTAAATGAACTTCATCTGCAAATTCTGAATCTGTTTTTTGTAAAGATTCGAATTGTGCAAGTTCACTCGTACTTAACTCTTCGTTCAAATATTTTTCTATTAATTCTAAATTTTCCATAGTGTAAAAATACGACTTAACTATCGTAAGTTTTTGGTTAAAAAAGTAGGGTTGATGTTTTTATTTAATTTTTCAATGGTTTTCATCAGCCATTCGGCTTGATTTTATTTTTATAAAAAAAATAAAATCAAGTTGTCCGAATGAACTGTGGTCTAGTGGGGGTCGGTTTCGGGTGACCATAGTCTAGTAGGATTCAAGCAATTTGTCATATCTCTTATTCTACTGTCTGTTTAAATAATCTTATATATTTAAAAGGTGAACCTTTTTCAGAAGAGAGAATTGAGATCATTTTTTTGAGAGAAAAAAGAATGCTTTTAAGAAATTATACGCTTTTGCATATTAACATCTAATTCTCTGTTCTCTCATCTAAATAATAACGAAATTCTTTA
>JALZVK010000131.1 GCA_023301005.1 Saprospiraceae bacterium
TAGATATTATAATATCTAACTCCATTTTTTTTTCTAATTTCGTAAAATCCTTCTTAATCCTTCGAACAACTGTTATGCGCCTAATATTAAATAGCTTAAAGACTGCTATCATTATTTTTATTTTTTCAACCAATATCTATGGGTTGGATAAAATAGAGCAATTTGAAAATAATGAACGAACAGTTAATATGAGTTTTTACAATGAAAAAATTCATATCGCATACAACGATGGAATACTAATCACTCCTCCCTCTGCAATCAACGAGTTTACGATTAAAGATTTTTATAATGAAATGGAATCCTCTCCATATCAATCTCTTCTTGAAAATCTCACTCAATATCAAAATAAATTCCTTCTAAATGATTGGCTCTTTTATGAGTTAGTTAGAACTACTTTGAATAATATATATGTAAATAAAAGTGATGCACATAAAGAATTGACCTCTTGGTTTTTACTTACCAAAGCAGGTTATGATACTCGTATCACCTACTTAGGAAGCTATATATTTGTTTACGTCCAATCTGATGAACATATATTTGAAACGCCATTGATAGAAGTCAATCAGCAAACATTTATCAACCTCAGTAGCATACATAATAATATCAGTACAAAAGGAACATTGCTCAATATGATTCCTTTTGCACCTAATAAAAATGGAAAACAGTTCTCATTTGATTTGAGTCAATTACCTAAATTTCAACCTATTGAAAAAAATAGAAAACTAAAATTTGAGTGGCGAGGCAATGAGTTTTTTTTAAATATAAAATTTGACCGTAACTTAGTTGAGGTCATGGAAAACTATCCAATTTTTGACGAAGCGAAATATATCAAAACTCCTTTATCTTCCTCAGCATTACGCTCTATTCTTCCCCAACTTCAAAAAATCATAAAAGACAAAACAGAAAAAGAAGCTATTGAAATTATAGTTGCTTTCACTCGTTCTTCTTTTCGTTATAAAGATGACAATGATTATTTTGGAAAAAACAAACCTATGATTGGTGATGAGGTTTTTTATTATCCATATTCGGATTGTGAAGATAGATCCGCACTTTTTTATGCTTTAGTAAATGAATTACTTCATTTGCCCATGATCGTTATTGCTTATGATGACCACCTGACTATAGGTGTAGCAACTACTCAATCTATTGGGAATGCGATTAGGTACAGAAATAAAAAATATTATATTTGCGACCCAACTGGCCCAAATAATTCAGTAGAAATAGGAAAAGCTCCAAAAGGATATGAAAATAGACGCTTTGACATTTTAGCTAATTAAACCAATTTGACTCCAACTAACATACTAATAATCAACTATTTATATATTTAACTACATTTTTTCATTATATAAAAAACGTTTTAAATATGGTCTAGTTTTTGAAAAAGCAAAACATAAGTACAAATGTATTGCGATAATAATTTTAGTTTATTACATTTGTGCGAATTTAAAGGAAAAATAACTACATCTAATAAAACATTTTTATACGAGACTCGTTATTTTACAAAAACATTTTTCATCATAACATCTTATTTGCCTTAATATGTATTGGACACTAGAATTAGCACATCATTTAGAAGAAGCTCCTTGGCCTGCAACCCGAGACGAATTAATTGATTACGCTATCCGTTCAGGAGCACCTCTTGAAGTAATCGAAAATCTTCAAGCTATGGAAGACGAAGGTGAGATCTACGAAAATATGGAAGATATTTGGCCTGATTATCCACGAAAAGATGATTTTCTTTTTAATGAGGACGAGTATTAATTCCTCTTTGTATATTCTTAATTTGAAATAACATTAAGAGTTATGTTTTTTCAAATTTAAAAAAAGTGTTGCATTGGTATGCAACACTTTTTTTTTTGAGTATAAATGATTTTAAATAGTGTTTATTCGGCTGTGGCGAATGGTTGACGATTAGCTAAAGGTCGTTCGTTCAATTTATTCAAAATAGATTATCTAATCCATAATCGCTTATATGATAAACTTATTGACCTTAGAAAAGAGAGTAATCCTATTTATTAAGGCCTATTAAAGACTATCTAGTAGCTTATTAGTCTCAACTTACCTCTATAGAGCATGATCAAATTTTAAACAATTAAACAAAACCAACGTCACAGTTTTAGCCTAACTACACATCCTACTCTAGTGATTTATTTTCTAAATATTCGAGTATACACACTTTACATAAATTTTTATTTATAATTTATATAAAAACATAAACTATAAACAACTACTTATCAGCAAGTAACAAATAGCACTAGTATTGAATTTAAGTAAATTTATTTTTATTTAAAGTGTTAAAAATATATCCAATTTCAATTAAAGGCATAAATTTTGAGTATCTGTGACATAAAAGGTTGGGTTTTTACAAAAAACTCAGTTAAATTTATGGCACGTAAAAAAACCAATATACATTAATGAAGAATTTAATTGAAATCTCTAAAATCGTCACAAAAAAGAAAGTCAGAAAAATAGAAATTTTTGATGACCATTCTTTAAAACATAAAAACAGTAAGTTCAACGAATTTTATGAAGCTTTGATGGCTAATAAATTTAAGAACGATCGGGACGCTGCTACTTTTTTATATGCTTGTAGTCCAACTGATGATAAGTATCGACAACTAAAATCGAGATTTCGAAAAAGATTACTTAATACACTTTTCTTTTTGGATGTAAATCTTCCATCTACTTCCACTTACGATAGAGCTTACTATTCTTGCAACAAAGATTGGACATTAGTAAAAATATTAATGTCTAATGAAGCGATGCATACTTCATCGGCACTTGCTCGTCAGATTTTGACGACTGCATTGAAATTCAAATTTGCAGATGTGATTGTGAATTGCTCTAGAATTTTAAGACGATATGCTGCTATTAATGATGATGAAAAGAATTATGAGGTGTATGATAAATATAGCAAGCAATTTCAAAATGTATTGGATGCTGAAATTCGCTCAGAGGAATTGTACCAAAGAGTTATCATGAATTATCATAAGCCAATGACTAAGGTCGGCGACTTGGAAGAAAGAATCGATACTTATTGTGATGCTTTGGTTGGCTTGTCTGAAGTGTATGATTCTCCGATTGTGATTTATAATATGTACTTGGTGTGGGCATATCGATATGAAATGTTACGTGATTTTGATGCGATGCTTGAGGTATGTAATAAAGCTGAAAAGTATATAGAAGATAATCCAAACTTTTATCAAGATTCGAAGTTGGCAACTTTCCAAATGAAAAAGATGTCTGCTTTCCTTCATTTAAGAGATTGGAAAAATGGAAAAATCAATGCTGAAAAATGCTTGCAATCTTTCCCTAAAGGAAGTAAGACTTGGTTTACCTTTATGGAGTATTATTTATTGTTAGCGATTCATACTGATAATTTCATTAATGCTTTGGCGATTTTCAATGAAGCATCTAGTCATTCTAAATTCAAAAAACTCGCTGCTTCTAACAGAGAGAAATGGAAAATATATGATATTTTCCTTAACTATATCATCGAGAGTCAAGGTAATGATAATCCTGTATTGATGACTCAACGTCGTAAGAACTTTAGAGTACAAAGATTTATCAATGACCCTGTTTTGTATCCAAAAGATCAAAGAATTTTTACGGTACTTATGGTGATTGCTCAAATGTTATTTTTATTAGAAAAGAAAGGATATAATAACGCAGCGGAAAGAATTGATAGATTAAAAAGTTATGCGAATCGTCAGTTGAAAAAAGAAGAGTATTTTAGAACGATTCAATTTATTCGTTTGCTTCAACAATTAGTTAAAGCAGATTTTCAAATTCAAAATTTAAGTAACGTAGATAAATATTATAATCGCTTAGTTGAATATCCATTTTTCTACAGAGGAATTATATCTGAATTAGAAGTAATCCCTTATGAGAAATTATGGAATATGATTTTGAGTCGATTACAATAGAGTTTATTCGGTTGACGACTAACGGTTGACGGTCGTACATACAATTTCATTCAGAATAAATTCTAATAGATGTAACGAGAAATATATTTCTTTTTATAAAAAAAGACTTACTCAAAAGAGTAAGTCTTTTTTATTTAAGAAATAGTACTTTTGTATAATATTTAAAATTAGACATACTCAATAAAAAAATCCTCCTTGAAGAAAATAATAATTACTATTGACGGGCATTCTGCCTGCGGAAAAAGTACCCTTGCTAAAAACTTAGCTCAAGAACTAGACTATGGCTTTATTGATACAGGCGCAATGTATCGAGCGGTTACTTATTACTTTTTGGAAAATAGAGTGAACATCCAAAAGTCTACAGAAATGACTAAGGCACTCAAAAAAATAAACATCACATTTAAAAGTACAGTTATGGGAAATCGTACTTTTTTAAATGGACAAGATGTTGAAGATGTTATCCGTAAGATGTTTGTTTCTAAAAATGTGAGTCATGTCGCTGCAATAAGTCTTGTACGTAGAACTATTGTTAAGCAGCAACAAGAAATGGGAAATAAAAAAGGTATCGTAATGGAAGGCAGAGATATTGGAACGGTTGTTTTTCCTAAAGCTGAATTAAAAATATTCCTAACGGCTGACTCAGAGGTAAGAACTCAAAGAAGATTTAATGAACTAAAACACAAAGGACAAAAAGTAAGTTTAAAAACGATTAAAGATAATTTATTAGAAAGAGATCATATTGATTCTACTCGGAAAGATAGTCCGCTTAAAAAAGCTAAAGAAGCTATCACAATTGATAACACTAATCTTACGCAAAGAGAACAATTAGTAATGGCACTTGCTTTGTCAAAAGAACGTATTAAATTTTTAGAGAAAATAGCTCTACAAAAAGTAGAGAAAGCAAAACCTCAACCTGCAAAGAAAACCAATACTAGAACTACTGCTCAACCTGCAAAAAAAACAACTCGACCTCAACCTCGAAGTAACAAACCTGCTCCTCAAAGAAATTCAAATTCTAACAAGACAATTACAAATAATAAAGAGCAAAGAAATAATAAACCACAACCATCCAAATCTTCAAATACGAATACTCAAAATAGAAACCAAAAACCAACTAACCAACCTGCAAAAAAAACTGCAAATACCAACGCTCCTAAAAGAGTACAAAAAACAAATTCGCCTAAACCGCAAAACAAACAACAAAAACCGAACAACCAACCTGCGAAAAAAACTACAACCACCAACGCTCCTAAAAGAGTACAAAAAACTAATACTCCTAAACCGC
>JALZVK010000132.1 GCA_023301005.1 Saprospiraceae bacterium
TACCAAGACTTGACAAACGAACCGGGGCGAATCAACATTTCATTTTTCTCCAATTCCTTTTTTTGATAGGATTGAGTCATAAAATCCAAATCGTCATCGCTGAGTTCTATAATAGATGTTATTTTGTTTCTAAGTTTCTCCACTAAGTTTTATTTTATAAAATCCAATTTAGTGATTGATTTTTGAAAAAAGAAATTTGAAGCAATAATCAGTTGAAATTTATTTCAACATTATTTGGGTATAAATTCTTCTATTAAATTACTCAATGCTATAATAAATGAACCATTCAATAATATGAGATGTACTAATATCTTTTTCATTTGAAATAATTAATATCATAATTTTAGTTTTCTTTAATTCTAAATGATTTAAAAACCAACAAAGGCAAACCAATTGAGCTTCTTAAACTATCTACTTTGTTTGGTTCTTCTAAAGGAACTAATCTGTATTCTTTAGAATCCGAGGGAGTTGGTTCAAATTGGGTTCCATAACGTTGCATTCCTTTTTTGATCGTAAAAATCCGATCATATAGACGAGCATACCAAACACCTTCAATTCTATTTTCTTTAAATAGTTTTTCAAAAATAGGAAGATATTTTTCCATAGTTATAATATTAGAATGTAAAATTCCATACATTAAAACTGAAGATGCTCGTTCACCTACTTCTCTCGCATCTATAAATCCTTCCATCTCTATCATCTCAATAATTTTTGGATATATTATTTTATCTAGGCTATCCATTTTTTCAGTAGCTTCTTCAAATGACAATTTAAAGGTTTGAGGCATGTAACCTTTTGCATATTCAAAATCATTACCTAAAGATCTATAAAATTGATCTTGACAATACAAATAATCAAGCTGATATGCTAGTTCACTTCTCTTATATTTTTTGTAATAGTCTTTTACAAAAAACTCAACAGCCTTCCACTCTTTTTTTGAATGAAGAACTTTTAACTCAGGGTCAAACAGCAAAAGAACTTTATCTGTGTTTTTTAATTTAAGCCAATTTCTTAAGTATAAAAAAGAGGAATCTATTTGATTGTTTTTTGCATAAGACGTAGCTAACTGATATATTTTTTGACTAGAGGTTATCTCTGCAGCAAATATCTCAACACGTCTATTTTTTTGTCGCCCTATTTTAGTTTGATTAGTAGCTATACTTTCTATATCTCCTTTACTTTTTGTAATAAATCTATAACTAGCAATTTTCCCTTTTTCAACTAAATACTTTTTCACCTCATAAGCTCTCTTTCTAGAAAATTCTAAATTATTATTTCCAATGGAATCCGCATGTCCTTCTATGTAAAAAACCAAATCTTTGTATTTTTTTAATTGATAGATTAGCGTATCCAACTTTTTTAATTCTTTCGGATTAATCGTTGTTGAAGCAAAATCAAAATAAATTTTATTCTTTTTCTTCTTTATTATATTTAAAGAGTCAGAAGGACTATTTAAAACTTTTTTATTCCTTATAGGATTCAAGATAGGATAATGAATTGCATTTTGTTTTTGTAAGGAATCTGGTTGTTCAATTTTCTCTACCTCTACGTTATCAACAAAATAATAAAACCAATTTGTACCTTTTACAGAAGGCATATGTTGAGGTTGATAAGGATTTTGAAACCATCCTATTGCCAAGTAATCAAGATCCTTAGTAGCATACAAAATATGTTTCATTTCAATCCATTCGCTTTGAACAATAGTATCTATAAGAAATGGAGTATCTGATTTAATTAAATCTTCAGATGGGTTAGATAAAATAAATTCTTTATCAGAAAAAGCGATTCCAATATGTTTCAATATCGGAAATTTGTTATGATTATATGTTTGCTTTCTATCTTGTACATTAACAAACAATCGAACTGAATAATAATTTTCTTTTTTTAAAGGCTTTTTTAATTTTGTTTCAAGATAGCTTCCTGCACCAGTTCCAATTGTCGATCCGTATTTATCATTTACTCCAATAGATAAGCGAACCATATTTTTCCCATCATAAACTTGAGGAATATTTTTTGTCATTCCATGATCTATATCCATTGGAGTATAGACATAATCCTTCGAATATACAATAGCTGAAAATCCCGAATTTTTCCATCCCTTTATTAAATAGCTAAATTTTTTAAAATTATGACAACCTAAACAATCTATAGTTTTTTCACTTTCAAAACTAGACGATGAAACTAAATTTTGAGATTGACAAAAAGTGTTATAAAAAGAAAATAAAAGGATAAAAATATTTTTAAGATTCATATTCAAATTTAATAATTTAGGAAGAAAAAGTTTCTAATTGTATCTCCTATTTCAGGAAAAGTTTCTTTTTCAAAAATTTAAGCTAATTTCCATTTTTTCTGACATTCTGCTAAGAAACACAAAACATCAATAAGAAACCTTAATGCAGACCGTCCCCGTAGCGCCAGCGGGCGAAGGGTGGAAGCGATATGAAGCAGAATCTAGACCTAATGAAGGAATGGCTGACGACGGATGAGCGACCGAGCGAATACTAGTCAGACATATCCTGAATAGGACTAGATACTGCGGAATACAAGCAGACGACCTGGTCCCGATTTTTCATCGGGGCGCCTCCAAAAAAAAATGGGTTGACACGAAGCGTTAATCTCTTTCATGAATTGGCTCCTTCTTCAGATGCAAAGAACCGCCAGTCT
>JALZVK010000133.1 GCA_023301005.1 Saprospiraceae bacterium
TATAATATTTTTCTAAAATATCTGGCCACTCTATAAAAGAAAGTGTTTCTCAGTCTAAAATCTCTTCTCATCAAATAGCAAAAAATTCATCATATTTTTCTAATCTATAGAGATCAAAATGATATATATTTTCTGCGTATTTATTATAATAGGTATAAGTTGGGCTTGTAATACTTTCTTTTATATTAAAGGTATTTTTCAATATATTTTGAATCAGTGTTGTTTTTCAAGCTCATAAGTCTCAATATAAAAAGACTATTCCTTGTCTTGGAAAATCTGTTTTTATATTTCCTATGTCTCCTAATTTATACTCCATTATTTACTGATTGTTGTTGCTTTTTTAGTTCTTCTTGTTTTTTCTTCTCAGCGTCTGCGGCTGCCTTTTCTTTTGCTTTCGCATCTGCGATAGCATCAAGTTGAACTTTCGCACTTTCTACAAATTCTCATTCTCAGCGAGATAAACTAATAACACGCTTAAAAGTAATAAACGCTTTGTTATAATCTTTGTTTGCAAAAGCTATCTTTCATTCATAATAGACAATAGAAGGCTCTAGTGGATCTAGGCGTTTTCAAGTTTCAAGAGCGCTCGTGGCAAGGTCATATTTTCATACTCTCATGTAAATATCTGCAATATATCCATAAAAACGTGCCGTTTCTGGAAAATTGACTGTTCCTCTTTTTGCGTAATCTAAGGCGAAATCAAATTTTTCATCTTGCAATGCTTGGTATATTCAGAGTGCAAAATCAGACTCAGCAACTCCTTCTTCATAAAGTAAATCATTCAGTCTCAGATACATTTTTTCCTTATTATCAATAAGAAAATAGTTGTAAACGAGTTTACGCTTTGCATCAATTACAGGCTCATATCAAGACTCAAGAGCTTTGTTGAAATATATACTACTTGAAAGAAATAATTTTCTTCTAATATTAATAACTCACATAAAATAAGATATCTTCGCATCAGATAATTTTCTTTCATGTAATGGTTTTAAAATATTATGAGCTTCATCA
Source organism: Saprospiraceae bacterium (assembly GCA_023301005.1). Classification (GTDB taxonomy): domain Bacteria; phylum Bacteroidota; class Bacteroidia; order Chitinophagales; family Saprospiraceae; genus CAJQQY01. Next base: position 1,012 of record JALZVK010000133.1, read on the forward strand.
TAGAGTCATAATTCATAATAACTTTTTGCAACCATTTGAATCACAGATTCATAATCTGGAAACTCTTCTAAGAGTTCGTTTCATAACCTCAAAACAATAGGATATTGTCTATTTTCAAAAAACTTTCCTATGACAAGAGCATTTTTATAATTTATGTCATCTGTTTCTGAATTATCATATGCTTCAAGTCCATCTTTTATCCTTTGTAATTCTTCAAATTCAATATTGAGATTTTCCGGAGAATAAAAGTAATCTTTAAAGAATTGTTTACACTTTGAAAAATCCACAATACACTGTAAAGAGTTTAAGTAATATACTCATTCTTGTTCTTCAAACTTCAATGTTTGCAATTCTGTTTTTAAAGCTTCAATATCTTCTTCTCACAACTCATAATATCAATAAAATAAAGATAAAACCTCTTTACTTTTTGAAAATCCTGGGACTGTATCATTTCCTTTATAATGTTTAAATGCAAACTTGTAATTCTTTAATTCATAATAGACATCTCAAATTTTTAACTCAAGTTCTTTATCAACAGGTATAATTTTTTGAGCTGTTTGATAATTTTTTAGTGCTGAAATAAGTTTATTTTCTACAAAAAAACTATCTCAAGTATCTATTGATTTTTTATATAGCTCATTGTTTTTTAAAACATCATATTTATTTATTGCTGCATTTTGATTTGGTTCTTCTGCAACATCATCTACCGAGTTACTATCTAAAAATGGATCATTCTCATATGGCAATTCATCTAAGTCTCAAGATCATGTACTTTCTTCTAATATTGCTCCAGCAAAATTAGAGTCATCAAATTTGAGTTTATCACTAAAAAAATAAAGACTATATCAAAGAACAAGGAAAATTACGAGCAGCAAAATGAGTTTAAAATATTTCGTCATGGAGTTTTATGGGAATTTAATCGGAAAATCTTTTTATAAAAGATATTTTTTTATTATATTGGGAGGAGTTTTTTGTCAAAAAAGATTTTTTATTTTCACTTGATTTCAGAAAAAAATAATGTTTAAGAAAATCCTCTCAAATACAGCATACCAAGTGCTTGGAAAAATGCTTACTGCTATTATATCCATTTTTCTGCTTAATCTCCTTACTAATTATCTTCCCATTGATCTCTTTTGAGAATATTGAAAAGTGTATAATTATCTTCTTATTTTCGCTTTTTTAGCTGACCTATGACTTTATACTATTTCCATACGCGAGATTAATAAAACTCCCGAAAAAAGCGAAAAGATTATCTGAAATATACTCTCACTAAGACTCGTACTTTGAACTATTATAATTTGAGTATCTTTAGTTATAGCAAGTTTTATTCCCTCTTATAGTTCTATTCTTACACTCTTATCTATACTCATAGTATGAATTTTTACCTTGTTTTGACTTATAAATTCTTCCATTCTTGCACTCATGCAGGCAAATTTAAAAATGCAATTTTCATTATTTTCCAGTGTATTTTGAAAAGTCATTAATTTAGCATGTATCATTGCTATAATATTTTTTATTTTCCCAAAAGAAAATATCTCTGATTATTTTTATCCTTTTCTCGCGATAATGATTGCTGGACTTATTTGAAATATAATCACAACGGGACTTAACTATTATTATGCAAAGAAAATCGTAAATATTAGATTTTTATGGGACACTGACTATATAAAACATATTTTTATCACCTCTCTCCCATATGGAATAGCTATTTTTTTATGAGTCGTCTATATGAAGATAGATATTATACTCCTCTCGATTCTCGAATCTCCAGACAAAGCAAATGTTTCTATAGCGCTTTATTCTGTCCCAATGAAGATTATGGAAGTATTTATGCTAACATGAACTTTCTTTCTCAACTCTATTCTCCCTGGACTCGCACAAAGTTTTGCAGGAAAAAACACAGCAAAAACACAAAGCTTACTAAAAACTTCTTATCTATTTTTATTATCGGGGAGTGCTATTATGCTTATTTTTGGTTTTATTTTTAAAGATATCATGATAGAGATTATTGCAAATAAAGATTATCTTGATAGAGATATTTATGAATACACATCAAGTGATGCATTTATTATTGTACTACTTATGATTGTATTTTATTTTATGTTTCTATTATTTCAATACATCTTCATAGCAGCTGAAAAACAGTGAGATCTACTCAAGATAAATATCGCTATTACCTTATTTAACGTCATTTGAAATATTATACTCATTCCAAAATATAGCTTTTTATGAGCTTGAATAGTAACAGTCGTATCTCAATTCTTACTCATGATTCTTGCATATTTTTACTCTCGTAAAATTATAGATTTTAAAATACCAAAAAAAGAAACATGACGGATTCTCATATCATCCCTGTTCCTTTTTGTAATTTTAGATTTTGTATACTCAGCTATCTTTCTTCAATAACACCACTAACAGAATTAATGAGCACTTCTCATTCATACGTACTATAATATGTCCCAATCGTCATTATCTTGTCATTTATAGAACAGCTTCCTCAAAATGAGAGTGTTGGTCAATCAAAGATTACAATTCATTCTCCTCAGGATATATCTCATGCAACATTACACGATATGAAATCAATAAACTCAGGATCATTCACACTAAAATTATAATCCTGATCATCAAAGAGTTGCCAAGTAGTTCCATCAAAATACTCTGTTGTAAAAGTCCCGTTGTTAGTCAGATCAAAACGAATTCTCCAAGAATCTGGAGTTTCCAAATCAACAGCCCTTCATAACAAAGCATTATTTCTTGTATTTTCAAAAAGCCTTGCGATCTTTGATGTGAATAATTCAGCGTTTTTCCCTTTATTTATTTCATTTAAATCGATTCAACGTGAAAATGTGACAACAAGAGCTACAATAGCTATTACAATAATAAGCTCGACAAGAGTAAAAGCAGATTTTTTTCCTTTATTATTGAGCATAGGTTATTATTTTAAAGCTCTTGTTTTTTAGAAATAGGAATCAAAAGACCTAAAACTGTAATATTTTTTAACATTACAAGTTTATTAAAAGTTTTTACGAATTTTTTGTATCTTTCTAATTGCGTTCCTATTTCATTACTTCTATCCATAAGTAATCCTCTCAAATATATAAATTTTACATTTTTAATCATTTTTGGATGTTTCATACACACTTTATGTATGAAAGTAATTTCCTTATGAAGATCTACCTCTAGGTCCATAAATTTAAATAGTGGATCTGAAATAGACATTCTTGCAAACTCTTCTTTTCTCAAAGTCAGAGAGTGAGCGAATACTTGATCATGTTTTACTATAACTTCTCTTGTAATCTCAAAAAGTCCTGGAAGTATGTTTGTTCTTCTTGAAAAAGCATTGAGTATTTTAAACTCTAAATGATTCAATTTCTTGTTGAATAAAAATACTACCGCATAGAATGCAAGGAGCACAAGAGCAATAGATGATCAAATAATTATATATAGCATAAGAAAATTTTATATTTTATAAATATATTATAACATAAATTTATAGATAAATGCAAATTACTTCACAATAATGTCTAAGGTTGTATGTTTTTTTCATAAATTCTCAAGTTTTTCTTGAAGCTTTTTCCCTATTTTCAGGGAAATATTTTGGATTTCTTCTGATACGAGTGAAGAGTTTGTTTTTATAAAAAGCTTCGAATTAATAAGTTTTACTGAATCGATATATTCAGAGGCATCTATCCCTAGTTCTTCTTGAATACAATCTAGTACAGACTTATGCAATATAGCATACAGTCGTGCTTGTGAATGATTTTGTTTTGAAAAACGTTCTTTTATAAGTTCTTGAAGCTTCATATTTATTTTAATTTTGATGACTTAAATTGTTCTGGAAAATGAGAATCTAGTCTTATTATTTCAATCTCTGAAGAATATCTATCAAGAAGACTTGAAAATCACATCTGATCATATCAGAGGCAGATAACTTTTGGTTTATACTTTTCTAGCCAGACCAGGGGAGTATCTTCACTCCCCTTCTCTACAATATCCGAAATATCTAATACACCTAATGCCTCTGCTCTTTTCTCGAGACTATTTCTTGGAACATGGCCTGTTATTTTTTTTCTATTGCTTGCTCTCGCAACTATTGTTATGAGTCTATTTCCATACATTTTTGCACTGTTTAAATAATGCTCATGTCCAGGATGTAGTATATCAAAAGTTCCAAAAGTAAGAACGTTATGCTTCGTATTTTTTGCAAAATCTACATCTTTTTGTATTTGTTTTTTTAACTCTCAGATACTTTCAAAATGCATATTCTCACGTATTTTAAAATACACAGATACTTCTATATTTTTTGTGTAAATGTCATTATCAAAATCAAAAAAATGAGCTTCAAACAATTCTAATTTTTCCCTATACACACCTACTCAACGATATATTTTTCCATCTATATTTCAATTTATACAATAGGTCCCATCAGAAATTCATGCCTCTTTTTTCAGGCTAATATTAGCTGTTGGAAAATCTATAGTTCTTCCTAGTTTTTTTCCTCAGGTAACGGGTCATGAAAACTTATGAAACATTTTTTGCATTCAAAATATATTTTCCAAGCATATCAAATTCTAGATTCACAGAATCTCATGTAGTAAGCATTCACAAATTTGTTTCATTCCAAGTATGTGGAATTATCGAAACACTCAGACGTCATTTTTCATTATCAACGACAGTTAAACTGACTCCATTTATTGTGATACTTCATTTGCTAATAACAAGCTGAGCATATGATTCTGGATATGTAATGTAAATAAAATGAGATCAGTCATCTTTTTTTTCTATTTTTTCGCACTGTCCTATACAATCAACGTGACCAGAAACAAAGTGTCCATCAATACGAGATCATACTAAGACACATCTCTCAACATTAAACATATCTCATTGTTTTTTTTCTCATAGATTTGTACATCTCATACTTTCTTCCATCACAAAAAATGTATAACTACTATCTGTTATAGTTTCAAGTGTCATACATGCACCATCATGAGCTATACTTTGTCCTATTTCAAGCTCTCCATCTAAAACTCTCTCAACCGTAAATCTTCACTCATCTATCTCAAGAATATTTGCTTTTTTCTCTACAATCCCTGTAAACATATATTTATATTAATTTAATTATTTCTAAATTTTAGATAAATATCTTAACAAAAACTTTATTTTATACAAAAATAATATATTTAATATTTTCAAAAAATATTGATTTTAGGTAAATATGATTATAATTTTTCAAAATTTTTTAAATATACACAATGTTAGACAAAGCAAAAGAAGGAATTAAAAAAGCTATGGATCATTTAGCTCAAGAATTCTCACAACTTCAACTTGGAACAGCAAACCCTGCAATTCTCGATGGAGTTAGAATAGATAACTACGGAAGCATGCAACAACTTAATACCGTTGCCAGTATTTCTACACTCGACGCTCAAACACTTACTGTTTCTCCATGGGATAAAACAATCATTCATGAAATAGCAAAAGCTATTACAGATTCTAATATCGGTCTCAATCCTCAAACTATGGCAGACTCAGTCCTTATCTCTATTCCAGCTATTACAGAAGAAAGAAGAAAAGATATGGCAAAAATAGTAAAAAGACTCTGAGATGAAGCAAAAGTAAGCGTGAGAAATGCAAGATGAGATTCAAATAAAGCTATTAAAGTAGCAGAAGATGCAAAAGAAATTAGCGAGGATCAAGCAAAGGATTTTGGAACAGACGTACAAAAACTCGTTGATGACGCAAATAAGCATATTGATGAAGCTGTAAAAAAGAAATCAGAAGATATAATGAAAGTGTAAGAAAGTTATTCTCTCTCGAAATCTATCATATTCATAATATAACCGTAACTACCAAACAGAAGTTATAATTTGAGGAGTAACGAGTTAAGACGTTTTTCTCCCATAAAAATAATTAAATTATTTTTAGATCAGTTTCACTTAAAATCAGTCATAGAATAATTTTAATTTTACACATTAAAGAAAAAGTCCCCCCTTTAAAGGGAGGACAATCAAGTAACAGATAGTGATTGTTACTATACAGAAACTACACTATCGTCTTTATTGAATGATTGAACATTTCCACCAACACATTCGACAGCCTGTTTCCACTTATTCATTTCCATATTTCGGAATATTAGCGAATCCCGACCGTGTTGAGCTGCAACTTCATCAAGATTCAGAATAGTCGCATTGATATAGCTTCTTCCTGACTCATTGATTCGATCACTTGAGGTTTGAACAACTGTTCCGTCGATTACAAGTTCTGCTGTTACTTTATCAAAGAATTGAACAGCAAAACAATGTTCAGGAATTTCCAATTCATTCAGCTCTCTACCTTGTACTTCCTTCACTGACTGTAAGCGAGGAAAGAGAAAAATGGCATAAGTTTTTTTACCTGCAGACATAAGTATCATTTGTTTTTCTCATGTTGGATTTATTTGTAAAAAGGAGCTTTTTTACAGTAACATATAATCGAATATATGTCAATTTTTCAGATTTAACATATTTTATATTGAAACAAAAATTATTGCTAAAAAATAACTTTCAGTATATTTTCTTGACTTTTTCCTATTTCAAATAGAATACTTTCGCCTACAAGGAAGAGGGTATTTTTTATACTTTCGATTGTACCTTTAAATACTAAAAATAATACTATGGCAAAAAAATGAAAAAAATACGTTAAAGCTCTCGAGTTTATTAGCGAAGATGCAAGTTATAAGATAGATGAAGCAGTTGACTTACTAGAAAAAACAAACACTGTAAAATTTGATCCTACAGTTGAAATTCATTTCAATCTAAACCTCAACCCTAAACATGCTGATCAAATCGTAAGATCAACTATTAGTCTTCCAAACGGATCAGGAAAAACTTCAAAAATTTGTGCTTTTTCTGATTCAGTATCAGCTGATGATCTTAAAAAAGCAGGAGCTACAGTAGCAGGATGAGAAGACCTTATCCAAGATATAGCTGATGGAACACAAGCTCTTGATTTTGACGTATGTATTGCTTCACCATCTATGATGAGACACTTATGAAAAGTTGCAAGAGTACTTGGACCAAAAGGACTTATGCCAAATCCAAAAGCTGGAACAGTAGGAGAAGATCTTATTGCTATCACAAAAGAAATAGCAGCTTGAAAATTTGAATTCAAAACTGATAAAGATGGAAACGTACATTCATACTTTGGAAAACTTTCTTTTGGTGCTGCTAAGTTAAAAGAAAATCTAGAATTCTTTCTTAAAATGATTGAAGATGTAAAACCAGCCTGAGCTAAGTGAAAATATATTAATACTGTATATGTGTGTAATGCTATGGGACCTGGGATAAAATTAGATATGTCTAAAGACGAAGAAGCATAATAACTTCACTAATTATAAATAAAAAGAGACTGTTTATAACAGTCTCTTTTTTATGACATAAATATTAAATTTGACAAACTATATATTATTATATATAATATAAAACATATATTTTTAAAAGTCATTTTATGAGAACTATTCTCGCTATAATAATAGCTATTTGTACTGGAATATGGGTATATGGATCACTTCGTTTTTATAACAATTGTATCCGTAATCAATCATGTGATTACTCAATTTCTAATCCAAGCTTAGAAATTTTAATCATGCTGTTATGAGCATTTATATTTGGGTATTTATTTGGGAATATTCTCTCGGGACTAAAGAAAAGAAAGTATATTAAAAAGTCTCAACTAGAAAGTTTAAAATGAAGTTATACACAATCTAAAAAATACTGACTTTATGAGAATAAAGAAGTAGACAGCCATAACAGTCAAAATGAAAAAAATATTTTCAATAAAACTTCTTCAATTAAAAATAAACTCAATCAAGATGTAGACACTAATTTTTGAATGGAGAATCTGGATTTAGATTCAAGTGAATACATCAACAATACTAGTACTAATCAGAATACAGATGTCTACAATGCAAGTAAATTAAGCAAGAAAAACAATGTCGACATCAAAAAGAAATCTTTTTTCTGAAGCTTTCTCGATGATTTAAATTTATCAAATAAAGCAGACAACACAAAGACCAATACAAAAGTAGACACTCAAAATATAATCGAAGAAACAAAAATTGAAGCGAATATAGACACTCAAGATATAGCTAAAACAGCGGAAATTGAAGCGAGATTGAATCCTCAAATTTCAACTGAAACGAAAAAAAATACTCAAACTAGCACTAAGAAAACAAAAGTTAAGTCTGAGATAAAAAATCTTTCAGCTAAAAAGACAACTAAATATTCTAGTAAAGATACGAGCATCAAAAAAGTTCATGAGAAAAATCTAAACTTTGAAAAATCAAAAAAAGATGACCTTACAAAAATAGAATGAATTGGTCCAAAAATATCAGAACTATTACATAATAATAATATTCATACTTTTATAGATTTAGCGAGAACGGATACTTTCAAACTCAGCGAAATATTAGTAAAAGCAGGATCAAGATATCAAATGCACAATCCAAAAACCTGGCCTCAACAATCTGTATTTGCAGCAAAGGGTGAATGGGATAATTTAAAAGCTTATCAAAAAAAGCTCAATGGATGAAGAGCGTAAGTCTCAAAATATAAAAAAGAACAGATTTTTATCTGTTCTTTTTCTATTCTTGAAATAAAGCATTCCCTATACGAATAATATCTACACTCATATCGAGCGCTATTTCATAGTCTCTTGATGTTCCTGCTGATATCATTCATCATGCCATATACCTATCTCGCATATCTATAAGTTTTTGAAATTCTTCTCTTTTTTTAACTTCAGTAAACACTCAAGATCCCATACCAGAAACGCCTATAATCTGAAAGTAATCAGAATAAATATCCTCTCTTTGTAAGATTTCTATAATATCTACTTCTGAGAAAGCATTATTTTTTTCGCTATCCAATTGTAATTGTAGAAAAACTCTAAGCTGTTTTTTTTCTGATTCAGCAATTTTCTTTGAGAGCAATAAATATTTCAAACTTGATATACTATGAATAGTTCAGCAATTATTTATTATATCTTCTAGTTTACGAGATTGAATATTTCAAATAAAATGACATTGTTCTCTCACAATATTTTTAGACTCTATAACATCAATTCTGTTTTCTCAATATCAATATATAGTATCAGAATAGTCTTCTAATAATTTTATGTACTCATCAGTTGCCGTTGTATCAAAATATTTTGTAACAGCAAGGAGCTTTGAGTCAGAGGCTTGAAATTTTTCAAGTATTAATCTATTGATAGACATATTATAGTAAGATTATATCTACTATTTTGAGCATAAGATTACGCTTCCCCATCCAATTATCTTCTGCTATATCAAATACGATAGAAACTCTTCATCCGCTACGCTTTATTTCATCATAAAAATCTCACATAAAAAATCAAAATATCTTAAAACCATGCTTTGTTGTAAATTTGATATGATCACGCCCTTTCCCTAAGAATTCTATTTTTTCATATGCAAGGTTTTCAACTAGAAATAGTGGTTTCGTATTCCCCATTCAAAAAGGCTTAAAGGCATTTACTTTTTCTAAAAATCAAAATCATAGCTGCGATAGTTCAACTACTTTATCAATCTGTATTTTTTTCTTTTTGTGAGAAAAATCCTTTTTGTTTATGGTCGCAAGTATATCTTTTTTAAAGCTCTCATAGTTTTCTTTTTTTATAGAAAACCCTGCAGCCTGCTTATGTCCACCAAATCCTATAAATCTATCTTTGAATCATTCGAGTAATTCTATAATAGAAAAATAATCAGGACTTCTACAGCTTCATACAAGAATATCCCCTTCTTCTTTCATAACAATACTTGGCTTATAATATTGCTCAGTGAGTCTTCCTGCGACTATTCAAATAATACCATGCTCAATATCACTCGAAGCATAAATAAGGAGATTATCTTGCTTATTTATTGCTTGAAGAGCTTTTTCAACAAAATCTTTTGTGTGTTCTTTACGAAGATTATTTAGTTTCTCTATTTCGATCAGAGTCTGGTTTACAGTACTTGAGTTATTCAAGATTAAGTTTACAGCCTTGTATGGAGTATCCATTCTTCATGCAGCATTAAGCCTCGGACCGATAGTAAATCAAAATATATCAGCATCAATATCCGTATCCATATGATCATCAATGAGCCTTCTAATACCAAGACTTCTAGAATTTTTTAATCGTTTGAGTCACTCTTTTACGATAATACGATTCTCACCCGTAATATCCATACAATCAGCAACAGTTCAAATTGCACATATATCTATACACTCCCCTATATATGCCTTATATTCTTCTTCACTATATATTTCACTTGCAATGGCCTGTATAAGCTTAAAAGCAACTCCAGCACCAGCAAGTCCTTTATAAGGATATTCACAATCATGCCTGTGAGGATTCACAACAGCAATAGCATCTTTTGAGATTTCTTTCGGAACTGTGTGATGATCTGTGACGATAATATCTACTCCTATTTTTTTTCCATGACTAATAATAGCTGCATCTTTACTTCCACAATCAACCGTTACAATAAGTGTCACTCATAGCTTCTGTACCTCATCTACAAAATAGTCTTTCAATCCATATCCATCATGTACTCTATGTGGAAGTCTATAGCTCACTTTGAGTCAAAGCTTTGAGAAAAAATGCATAAGTAGTGAAGTGCTTGTGACACCATCCACATCATAATCTCCAAAAATAATTACTTTTTCATCATTTTTTTGAGCTTCTAATATTCTCGCTACAGCTTTATCCATGTCTTTTAAAAGATATGGATCATGAAGATCAGCAAGAGTCTTTTCTTCGAGGTGTCAGTGCCCAAATCTTTTCAATAGTATTCCATGAATATCTTTTTGCTTACTGGCTCTATCGAAAATGACGAGATTATTTTTTAGTGAAGTTTGTTCAATCATATGTTATATAATACTGTTTTTGAGCTTTGAAATATTACTTTCAAGCAATAGTAAGTTATTCTCTAAAATTCTTTTTTTTGTTTTGAGCGTTCAACTTAATGCTCTATCTTTTGCACTGGACTTTTCTAAATCCACTAAATTTTTACTTACGAGACCTTGATATTTTTTTAATAACTTAACCATAGAGTTGACAGGCTTATTAAACTCTGATTTTAAATATTTTTCAAAAACACTAAATTCTATAAAGTTTTTTAAAGTCGACCCCTGAATAAGTAATTCTAACTTTTCTTTATCTTTATAAATCCCAAATATTTCCGTATAAAAGCTATCAAAGTTATTCTTTGTAAACTTGGTAATGTTAGAAATATCCCCTCCTATGAAATCGTTATATTTAGAATCTAATGAATTATAGACTTGATTCATCTTTTTAAGATTTTGATCAATCTTTTCTGTACGAATTTTTATTTTATACTCAGTATTTCATCTAATATATAAAATAAATTTTATAAATACGCTATATATCTTCGTCATAATAAAACCAAAGGCATATCATAAGTAATAGAACACATACATAAAAACAATATATACTCAAACACTAATAAAGATAGGAATAAGAATTTTTCAGATATCTCATCATCAAGATCATCTATATGAAGAATCCTTAAAAATTTCAGAAGCTTTTGAAAAAACTTTATTGTTTTTTCAAAGTCCTATTATGTCTTTCTTTTTAGAATCAACATATTCATTAAGTCGTGACTTTGCTCATAAATATTCTAAAAATATTTTTTCGTACTCTGTGAGTTTATCTGAAAGCTTTTTAGTATCTGTAAATTCATACAACTCTTTTCCAAGTATTATTCATTGTTTTGTAAAGAGTACATTTTTCAATAACAAAAAATAATATGTTTTTTGAATAAGTTTAAAAAACAATATACAAAAAATAATACTATATGAAATAGCTAGAAAAATAAACAATAAAATAAATCAGCTTTGATATGAGAGTACTCATAAAATAACTGAAATAATTCAAAAAGGAATGTTTATAAAAGAAAGTATATCCAAATAGTCTTTTCTCACGGTCATTAAAAGCTCATCAAGACTTATATAATCATAAACCATAAAGCCTTTTTTAAAAACTTCTTTTTTTACTGATTCTAAAAAAATACTATCCATATATAAGATTAATAATACAATATAATTATATCGCTTTTATAATAAATCTCAATTAAAAAAAGATTCATATGTGAATCTTTTAAAAGTCTGCAGTTTCAAGTGTTAATATATACTTTTGTCATCAAATTTCCATAATTTGTCATGGCTTGATTTCTAGTATATTAGATTTTGCATTTAGTTTCGCATCTCAACTCATCGTTCATCAGATAAAGATTCATACTATCAGTATAAGTGTTCCTACTAAACCAATAATAATAGTAGTATTCTTTAATTTATGATCGAAAAAATAATAATATCCGTCTATCATCTTTTTTAATTTTTCTGCCAAAATTATATATATTAAAGTATATTCATTTATATTTAAACATACTTTCCTTATAAAAACAAAAAACTCTAAGTTATTTTAGAGTTTTTTGTTTAATGAAAATGTTTTTATTATTTAACAGCTTCTTTTAATGTTTTACCAGCTCTAAAAACAGGAGTTTTAGTAGCAGCAATTTTAATTTTTTCTCCAGTTCTTGGATTAACACCGTTTCTAGCAGCTCTTTCAGAAACTTTAAAGTTTCCAAAACCAGTAATATTTACTTCACCACCACTTTTAAGTTCAGCAGTAATAACATCAATCATTGATCCGAGACCTTTCGCAACAGCGTCTTGGCTCAATCCAGCTGAAGTAGCAACAGCTTTTATAAAGTCTTGTTTTTTCATCGTCAATATAGTTAAAATATAAATATGACTCTTAAAATATAACTGAATACTCCATTTATGCAAAACTTTTTTTTTATTTTTTGCCTTTATAGAGCCAAAAAGAGCACTTGACTATCTGGAATAGTATATATAAACTATAAGTTTTGCTCAGTTTTTTATCAAATAAAAATGGCTTATTTAAGCCATTTTACTATTCTGCATCATATAGAGAGTATTTTAGTACATCAAAATATTGAGCATTGTCTATTGTTAGCTCGATATTTTGCTTTATTTCTCATATTTTTGCTTGAGAAGTGACTATTGTTATTGGTTTTGTGAATTCGTCATCACCACTTGGCTCATCAGTACTCACCGTATACTCTAAGTTATATGATCCTTTGTTGAAAATCGTAAGATAGCTATCAGTCGATTGATCTAGAAAATCTGCGACACTGATATCATTAATAGTAAAAGATGATTCCTGACAAAATTGTCAATCGCATCACACAGCTCCTCATCCAGCTAATTTTTTTATTTTAACCTCTGTATCAGCATTAAATACACTTTTGCCACTTATTCAAACTGGTTCTCAATCAATTTCTCAGATAATATTCCAGATAAAATCATTTTTACTAATAACAGCACCAAGAGTTCCATCATCAGTTGCTTCAGTATCTAAAATCGAGACATTTGGACG
>JALZVK010000134.1 GCA_023301005.1 Saprospiraceae bacterium
CAATGCTGCCAATCCTTTTGTCATAAATGCTAATCCAAAAAATAATGCTGAATAAAGTACACTCTTCTTATTTCCGAAGTCTATATATTTTAAAAAATAAAAAGTCGTTGCGATTAACATCGCAACTAAAACGGCATCTGTATCTCCCGTTCTTCCTACATGATATCCAATCCAACCTTTGACGGAAGTAAGTATCAAACATGTTCTAAATGCAAACTCTTCAGACTCATACAATCGAATAATTTTACATAAAAAGAAAAATGCAAAGAGAATAGCTAGTGCAGAAGGAATTCTTAATGCCCAAGAGTTAGTTCCAAAAATCGAGTAACTTCCTGCTATCAACCAAATAGCTAAAGGAGGTTTGAGATTCCAATCATCGACCTTTCCTGCGTAATGAAGATTTACCCAATCTTTGTTTTGTAACATTTCAATTGCATTAACGCCATGCCTCGATTCATCCCAATCTTCGATAGGATGTTCGCCTAATCGGAAAAATGCTAACAATACAATTACGGAGATTAATATGATTGGTTTTTTGTTCAAAATATTATTTATGAGAGCAGAAACCCGTAGCACGGTTCGCACCGTGCCACGAATATTATTTAGCAATCTTTATATTAAAAGCATTTTACTTTCAATACCCGTGGCACGGTGGAAACCGTGCTACGAGAGGTGATTGTTATTCAGTTTTATCCTTTCTTTCTAATCGAATTCCTTCACTAGTTTGAGTATCAGAATTCAATATCAAACCTTTTATTCTTTCATTTCCATTCCAAATAGAAATCGCAGCAGTATTAGGAGGAAGACTTCCCATATTTTCAGCATGGAAAACTAAAATATTTTCTTTCTCAGGTAATTCGAATATCATCGTTTTTATCCGTTTTGAAATTCTATGATTTTTCACTAACCAAACTCCATTTAGGTTAATGGAAATAATATCGCCATCCACTTTATTATCATCCCAAATCTTTATTTTCACTCTTTTACTTTCTATTGGAATAGATTCTAAAAGTTTGACTTCACGACCTTTTATTTTTTTGATTTTTGATAAAACTACTTTTTTATTGGCGGGCGTTTTACAGGCAGGATGACCGATATAATATTGTTTATCTTTATAAAAAACTCCATTCCGATTGCAGTTCCCTATAAGTTGATACTTGGAGTAAGTTTCCTTAAATCTATAATTGCACCTTGATAGGCATTGACCATTCGGAGATTTTAGAAATATAACTTCATTCATTTCATAAGTCAATTTTTGATTATAAAATTGACCTGCTACCTTAAATGTAGCGTTGATATTTCTAGTTTCTTCTGAAGAAGAGATTTCGATTTGCTTTCCGATTCCTTTGATATGAGTTCTATCTTGAATCATTTCTACTTCAAATTCCCAACTTCGATCAGCTCCTTCTAAAGAAAAATAACCAGTCCAAAGTCCAGTTAAATCTTGAGCAATAATTGAGTTTTGAAAAAGGAAGACGAGTATGAGTATGTAATAAGTTGGGTTGTTGATTTTCATAATAAAAATTTGAGACGCTTGCGTTAAGGAACGGTAAAAGAGAGTTGTGTGATTACGATTGTTCTCATTATATTTCTATTCGTATGTAAAAAAACTTGAATTTAGATAGAATACCAAATGAATAGTGATATTTTATTTTATATCAGGGCAAACCCTTATACATTTTAGAAGATTGAATATTATTACCTTTGCCATAGCAAGTTTATATCTTTAATGACTTCTAATGATTTGTGAATATAGACTCTTTATTCTTTTTTCAACTTGCCAAATGAATTTGGCAGTTACTAAAAAAATTAATTTGATGAAAAATCTACTCCCTTTATTAAGCTTTCTTTTTTTAAGTTTTACCTCTTTAGCCCAATCGGGTATCCTTTCAGGAAAAATTATTGATGATTCTGATATCGTTTTACCAGGTGCTCATATTTCAATTGAACATCCTTGGGGCGAGCAAGTCAAATCAGGAATTTCTGCTGGTGATGGTACATTTGAAATAAAAGATGTACCTGTAGGTGGTTATAATTTAGTTATCTCTTTCTTAGGTATGGAAAATTATTCAAAAGAGATTTCTGTTACAGGAGGCAATCTTGATGTTGGAAATATTCAACTACAAGAAGCAACTGAAAAACTTAACGAAGTTGTCGTTAAAGAAAGAATAGTCCGAGCAACTCAAGAAGGTGATACGACTTCTTATAATGCCGCAGCTTATAAAACTATGGCTGATGCTTCCGCTCAAGAATTAATTGAAAAAATGCCAGGTGTGGTGGTTGATAATGGAGAGGTGCAAGCGCAAGGCGAAAAGGTTCAACAAGTACTTGTTGATGGTCGTCCTTTTTTTGGAAATGATCCGAATGCTGCTTTGAAAAATTTACCTGCTGAAGTGATTTCTAAGATTGAAGTATTTGATGAAAGAAGTGATCAATCAAAGTTCACTGGTGTAGATGATGGTGAAACGACTAAGACGATGAATATTGTAACTAAGACCAATATGCGTACAGGTCAGTTTGGAAAATTTCAAGCAGGTTATGGTTATGAAGATAAATATCGTGCTGGCGGTAATTTTAGTATTTTCAATGGTGACCAACGAGTTTCACTTATAGGACAAAGTAATAATATTAACATCCAAAATTTTTCTACTGAAGATCTTCTAGGCGTTGTCGGTACAGGCGGAAATAGAAGAAGAGGTGGTGGACGAGGCGGTCGTGGTGGTCGTGGCGGTGGCGGTGGTTCTGTCAATGATTTTTTAGTTCAGCAACAAGGTGGTATTGCTACTACTCATGGTATCGGTTTGAACTATTCTGATAAGTGGGGAGAAAAATTAGAAGCAACTGGTAGTTACTTTTTTAATAATAGTGTAAATACATCTGTGGAAAATTTGAATAGACAATTCATTGATGCGGAGGAACTTAGCGAGGTATATAATGAAGGAAGTGAAACTTCTACTGATAATTTTAATCATAGAGCTAATCTAAAATTGGAATATAAAATCAATGAAAAAAATTCTATCATCATGCGAACTAGAGGTAGTTGGCAAATGAATCAAGGATTGGATTCTTTATTTGGGCAAACGTTTTTAGAGGAAGTAACTCTTAATCAAACTGAAAATAAAAGTGAAACTGATTTGGCTGGAATAGACTTTAATAACAATATTCTTTTCCGTCATCGTTTTGCTAAGATAGGTCGTACTATTTCTTTGAATGTAGGTATGGGATTAAACGAACAAAATGGAGAAAGCTTCTTAACTACCGATGAAGCGTTCTTCGATGCTACTCCATTTTTAGATACGTTGGATCAATTTTCAAACTTAGATGTGAAAGGATGGAATCTATCTACCAATATTTCATATACGGAACCTTTAGCCAAAGGACACAACTTGATGTTTGAATATCGAACTAGATATACGAATGAGGAATCAGATGTAAGAACTTTTGATTATTCCAATAACACCGAAGATTACTCTAATCAAAATAATGAATTAAGTAATGTATTTTCAAGTAACTATTTGACACATACTCCAGGAATTGGATATAATTATCGAAAAGGAAAATTCATGTTTATGACTCGTGCAAGAGTAGAAATTGCAGAGTTAAATGGAGAAGAAACTTTCCCTAATGTAGGTGAACCTATTTCAAAGAACTTTGTCAACTTTGTTCCATTTGCGATGATTCGATATAATCCATCTCGCCAAGAGAACGTTAGACTTTTCTATCGTTCAAATGCAACTGCCCCTCAAGTTTCTCAATTACAAACTGTGATTAATAATGCAAATCCATTGCAATTAAGTACAGGTAATTCTGATTTGAATCAATCTGTTTCGCATCGACTTTTTGGACGATACCAAAAAACGAATACTGAAAAATCAACTGTATTTTTCTTATTAGTTGGAGGAAGTGTACAACAAAATTATATCGGTAATAGTCTTTATTTAAATGAAACTAGTAATCCTTTATTTGATAATTTGACTTTAGATCCAGGTGCTCAAATTACTCAACCAGTTAACATGGATGGATATTGGGATGCTCGAACTTATATTACTTATGGTATTCCATTGAGTAAAATCAAATCAAATTTAAACTTCGATGTAGGTTGGGATTATTCTAATACTCCAAGTCTTATCAACGATTTATCTAATATTTCTAAAAATACTTCTTATAGAGGAGGATTGGTATTGAGTAGTAATATTTCTGAGAAAGTAGATTTTACTCTTTCTACAAGAACGAGTTATTCTACAGTTGCGAATACTGTGAATACAGCTAGTAACAATAATAATATTACTCAATCTTCAAGATTGAAATTCAATATCATTTTTGGAAAGGATCTTATTTACCGAACTAATTTGACTCATCAGTTATTCGCAGGATTGTCTGACGAATTTAATCAGAATTATTGGTTGTGGAATATGAGTATTGGTAAGAAAATATTTAAAAATAAATTAGGTGAAATTTCAATTTCAGCTTTTGATATTTTAAAACAAAATAATTCTATACAAAGAAATATAACTGAAGTATATATCGAGGATGTAAGAACTCAACCTTTGACTCGTTTCTTTATGTTGAATTTCATTTATAACTTTAGAAATTTTAGAGTTGGAAAAGCTCCTGCTCCTCAACAAAGAGATCGTTCAAGAGATTGGGGAGGAAGAGGATTTTAATTGGAGTTTGAATAAGGGAACGCTGCGCTAAGGGAAGACGGATTTGAGAAGTATGAAGTATGACGAATTTTCTTTTTTTACGATTTATCAGAACAAGGGAATATTCGAACATTCGAATTTTTAAGTATGACGAATTAACTTGTTTTACTTTATAATTTGATTTTCACTTACTCCGTAAGTGTATTGTTTTTTTTTATAAATAAGAAACCCAAATCTTCGTAAAGAAGATTTGGGTTTCC
>JALZVK010000135.1 GCA_023301005.1 Saprospiraceae bacterium
ATAATACCATACCGCAGGGTATGCAATGATTTTTTAAAGAAAACTATCAAAAAAATCTTATCCTTATAAATACTCGGTTTCTTTTGTCTAACTACTTAAAATCGCTCTTTGCTATTTTATTCAACTCTTTCAAGATTATGTATCGTCACAAAATACCTATTTAAAAATCGATGAACATTTACGATACATACGAAACAGTTATCGGACTTGAAGTCCACGTACAATTAGGAACTAAGAGCAAAGCATTTTGTAGCGACGACACTACCTTTGGCGCAGCACCCAACACTCATATCGGAGTCGTTTCGTTGGGGCATCCTGGCACCTTACCTAAAATGAATAAGAAGCAAATCGAATATGCAGTTCGATTAGGTTTAGCTTTAAATTGTCGAATCAATCCAACCAATACTTTTGATAGAAAAAATTATTTCTATGCAGACTTACCTAAAGGTTATCAAATCACGCAGGACAAACAACCGATTTGTATCGGCGGAGAATTGACCGTTAAAGTCGGAGAGAAATATAAAACTTTCGGAATTCATCATATCCACATGGAAGAAGATGCAGGGAAATCTATCCATGATGTTGACCCGAATCATTCCTTGATTGATCTCAATCGTGCAGGTGTTCCGTTGTTGGAAATTGTAACAGAACCTGACTTGCGTACACCTGAAGAGGTCGATGCATTTATGACAGGAATTCGGCAGTTGGTTCGTTACCTAGAAATTTCGGATGGAAATATGGAAGAAGGTTCGCTACGTTGCGATTGTAATATTAGTGTTAGAAAAAAAGGAGATACACAACTCAATGAACGTTGCGAAGTGAAAAATATGAACTCAATGCGTTTTGCAAAACAAGCGATTAAGTTTGAACGAAAACGTCAAATTGATTTGATGGAAAAAGGAGAACGTGTTCAACAGAACACGTTGAATTTTGATCCAGCGACTGGAACGACTTCACCACTTCGACAAAAAGAAGATGCTCATGATTATCGGTATTTTCCAGAACCTGATTTGTCACCTGTGGTATTGTCTCCTGAATATATTGAAAAAGTGAAAACTCAATTGCCGCCGCTTCCTAATGAGTTGATGCAAGAATTTACTACTGAATTTCAATTGCCAACTTACGACGCGGAATTACTAACGGAGGAAAAAGCAACAGCACTTTTCTTTTTAGATATTTCAAAAAATACTAAACATTATAAAGCAGTTTCCAATTTGATTATCAATAAAATCAAACCGTGGTGCAATGAACAAAAAATAGCTATCGCTAATTTCCCAATAAAAATAAATTCTATAACTGGTCTTGTTGATCTTATCGAAAGTGGAAAAGTAAGTAGCTCGATTGCATACAGTCGACTCTTTCCCGAACTCATCAAGCAGCCTGAAAAATCTCCACAAGCTTTAGCAGAAGAACTAAATCTCTTACATTCCAACGATGAAGATTTCTTAGAAAAAATTGTAAATGAAGTGTTAGAAAAAAATCCAGATAAAGTCGCCGCTTATAAAAAAGGTAAAAAGAATTTAATCGGGTTTTTTATGGGAGAAGTGATGCGTGCATCGAAGGGGAAGGCGGAACCGAAATCTACGAAGCAAATTCTTATGAGGTTAATGGATAGTTAGTGGGGACTGTTGAGGTTGTTTGTATTTCTGAATTATAAGTGATTCGTATTCCTAACTCATTATAAATCAACTCATTATAAATATTTTTCTTAAAATATTTGTGATTCTTTTCAATGGTATATATATTGCAAGTAGTGAAACAGGGGTAAGTAATATAACATTTTATAAAAGTTATTTTACTTAATTCACTCATCCTTAAAAGCATACTATTATGTCAATGAAAGACAAAGAAATTACGAAGTTATATTGGTCAATCGGAGAGATTGCTGAAATGTTTTCAGTCTCAAAATCATTAATACGATTTTGGGAAAATGAATTTGATATACTTCGTCCTGCCAAAAATACAAAAGGCGAACGCCGATTCACCGCTCAAAATATTGAGCAAATGCGAATAATCTATACACTCGTCAAAGAAAGAGGTTTCACTATCAAAGGTGCTAAACAAGAGATTCGTGAAAATAAAAAACGTATCGTCAATCAAAGAGAGGCAATTAAGTCGTTAGAGAAACTTAGAAAAAATATGAAAGATTTACTCAACCGAGTATAATTTAATTTAGCTTCGCTTCGCTCCGTTTTTTATTTTTTTAAAAAAGAAAATAAATAGCGAAGCTATAAAAATCACTACTTCATTTCCATTTCTTCCTTTTTCTTTTTTCTTCCGAAAAAAATATTTGTTACTTTTTTCTCACCAATCGTTATGATTCCAAATCCTCCAAAAATGAAGAAACTTTTAATCAAAAGTATAACTTCGTTTTAAGATTGTTTCAGATCAAATTTCACAAAAGACAACCAGCATTTTACGGTGTAAGGAATTTTTATTTTAAAACTTAATAGGTTTTAAAGTCTAGCCATTCCTTTATGTTTTTGAATTTAGTTGAGTGTATTGCACTTAGTTGAAGTAGGATGTTAATGTATTGTTATAAGATTTGATTTGTGTTAGTGAGTTCCACCCCCCGCCCCCGCCAGAGGGGGAGGACATTGTGCTAAATATTAAAAATACTACTAAAAAACAAGTATTATTTTTTCCCTGTGGTGAGAGAAAACACAATACTGAATATTAAAAATGCTGCTGAAAGATCAGCAGAATGCTCTCCCCCGCTGGCGGGGGCGGGGGGTGGAATTCACTAACACAAATCGGTAGCACGGTTACAACCGTGCCACCGCTAAAAAAATAAAATAAAATCAAAATAAAATCACAACTACAAAAAACTATAAGTAGCAAAATTACAACTGAGCTACCAACTAAAAAAACTAATAATCAAAATCTATTTAATAACTAAAATCTTAATCTATGTCAATACCAAAAGAACCTCGGCAATTAATGATCAACCTGATGTACCTCGTCTTGACGGTCATGCTTGCACTCAATGTTTCCGCTGAAATCCTCAACGCATTTTTAGCAATGGACAAAAGTATAGGTGAGAGCAGTCGTATCGTAGGCGACTCGAATGCTCAACTTTTTTTAGCAATTACAAAGCAAGCAGATGCTTATTCGCAATTTGAACCATTCAAAGAAAAAGCGAGCGAAGCTCAAAAGTTAGTGAATGAATTTTATCAATACGTTGGTGAACTCAAAACTGAACTGGTAGAAAGCTCAGGAGGATTAGATGAAAATAACGAACCTGTCAGTAAGCAAAGAAAAGAACCTTCCACTCGACTTTTTGTGAATGAAGGAAGAGGAGATGAATTAGAAGAACGAATTATTGATGTTCGAAAAAAATTAATGGATTTATTAGAGGAAGGAAATGAAAAAGAATTATTTGATAAAATTCTGCCATTGGAGTTACAACCGATTCCTGAAAATTCAGATAAAAAAACGTGGGCGCAATTTACATTTCAACAGATGCCTGTAGCTGCGGTTTTACCGATACTTTCCAAATTTCAGAATGATGCAAAGATTGCGGAGAGTGCAATCATGGGACATTTTTATAACAAAGTTCAAGGCGAAGATTTTGTCGCTGACCAATTTGCCGCAGTCGTTTCCGCTGATAAAAGTTATGTCATCAGAGGTGAAGAACTTTCATCTGAAATTTTCCTTTCTGCTTTTAGTTCGACCGCTGATAATATTTCAGTCAAAGTAAATGGTCGAAGAATCAATGTAAGAGATGGAAAAGCATTTTTTAAAATTCGTCCGAATGAAATCGGTAGCCATAGTTTTACTGCAGAAGTTTCGATGACGAATCCTATTTCTAATGAAGTAAAAACTTACAATAAGAAATTTAATTACGAAGTAGGGGAGCGTTCCGTAACTACTTCCGCTGACAAAATGAATGTATTTTATTTAGGTGTTGACAATCCTTTTTCTGTATCTGCTGCCGGAGTGCCGAGTCAAGATGTAAGTGTAAAAAGCAAAGATGTACGTTTGAACAAAATCAAAAATGGAAGATATAATATCAAACCTACTAAAGTTGGACAAGCTAAGATTGTGGTCTCTGGCGGCGGATTAGAACCGACTACTTTTAACTATAGAGTGAAGCGGATTCCTGACCCTGTGGTAAAATTGAGCTTGCGAGGTGAAAGCTCAATGTCGCCTGGGAAGTTCAAAGCCTTCAAAGGTTTGGTAGCACTTTTAGAGAATTTTGATTTTGATGCGAAATGTAATGTGGTTGGTTATGAGATTACGAGAGTTCCTAAAAAAGGTGATGCTGAGGTGATAAAAAATCGAGGTGGAAAATATGGAAGTGAGGCGCAACGGTTAATTAATCGAGCAACTTTTGGAGATACTTTTTTCTTTGACCAAGTGCGGGTGAAGTGTCCTGGGGATGTTGCTTCGAGGAAGTTGAATGGGTTGAGTATTAAGATTCAGTAATTAAAATTATTTGTCAACATGATTTATTTTTTACCGCAGAGTTAGGAAAGAGTTTGGCGCAGAGTTACACAGAGTTTTAATGTACAGAAAAAAACTCTGCGTAACTCTGCGAAAACTCCTTTCAAAATCTGCGGTAAAATAAAATCAAAAAAAATTATATCATGAAAAATATCCTTTTAATCTGTATTTGTATTGTTATGAGTCATGCTGCTTTTTCACAAGTTGAAGTCTTGGATGGCGTTGTAGAAAAAACTTTAATGAAAGATCGTCAAGTTTTAAAACATCGAGCACCACGAGAAGCTGACATCTTTTGGGAAAAAAGAATTTGGAGAGTGATAGATGTGCGTGAGAAAATGAACCTGCCTTTTATGTATCCTGAAGCTCCATTTTTTAATATAATAAAAGATGCGGCGATGAACGGTGAGATTACTTTATACTCTACTCAAGATGATAAGTTCTCTCAAAGGATAGAGGATATTGATGGCATCTTTACTACTATTGATACTGGAATTATAGTTGACCCTTATACTTATGATGATGAAATTCAAATTTTCGTAAATGAAAAAAATTATGAAGATGTCAAAAGATTTCGAGTCAAAGAAGTTTGGTTTTTTGATGAGTCGACTTCGACGATGAATGTTAGAATTTTAGGAATTGCTCCGATGATAGAAGTCTTTGATGATAATGGAAATTTCAGATTTGAGAAGCCAATGTTTTGGGTGTACTATCCTGAACTAAGAAATGTAATCGCTCGACAAGATGTTTATATTCCTGGTAATGATCATCAGTTAATGTCATGGGATGATTTATTTGAAATGAGATATTTCGCAAGTGTCATCTATAAAGAATCGAATGTACATGATCGAAGAATTAAAGATTATAAGGAAGGATTGGATATGCTTTTGGAAGCGGACCAGATTAAACAGGAGTTGTTTAATTTTGAACATGATTTGTGGAGCTATTGATTTAATTGAAAATTAAAAATGGATAATTGAAAATTTCCTCAATACTGTGATACAAGGTATTCGAAATTTTTAATTATCCATTTTCAATTTTCAATTAATTAATCTAACCCATATTTTTTTCACGAAGAAGTTCAAGGCATTTTTCAAGGCTCTCTTCCCAATGAGGAATCTCTAAACCAAAAGTAGTTTTGATTTTTGATTTATCTAAAAGAGAGTAGGGTGGACGACTTGCAGGAGTTGGGTAATCGCTCGTTCCTATTTCATTGACTTTGCAGTCAATATTTTCTAATCGAAAAATAGCAGATGCGAACTCCGCCCAATGTGTAATTCCTTCATTACTATAATGAAAAACGCCTTGCATTTTTCCAGATACTAAATCACCATTTTCCATTTTATAAATAATATCTAACATTGCTTTTGCAAGGTCACGCGCGTAAGTAGGTGTACCGATTTGGTCAGCTACGATTCCTAACTCATCTTTATCTCGACCGAGTCGTAACATTGTTTTTACAAAATTATTTCCAAAAGAAGAATACACCCAAGAGGTACGAATGACCATACTTGAAGGCAACATCATTTGTACAAACTGATCGCCTTGCAATTTCGTTTTAGCGTAAATACTTTGCGGATTAGTTGGATCAGTTTCCAAAAGAGGTCTACTCAAATCATTATGATAAACATAATCAGTCGAAAGATGAATCATTTGAATATTACGAATCACCGCAGCTTGAGCGATATTTTTCGCACCTTCTGCATTGACTTTATAAGCTAACTCTTCATCTGATTCTGCTTTGTCAACTGCGGTGTATGCAGCGCAATTAATGATATATTGAAAATCTCCATTGTTGATAAAATCATAAACAGCGTTGGTATCTGTAATATCCAAGTCTGCTACATCTACAAAAGTAAATGTGAAATCAGGAAAAGATTTTGCAAGATGTCGAAGTTCTGTTCCTACTTGTCCGTTTGAGCCAGTTACTAATATATTTGCCATAATAATATTTATATACGTAATTTAATTTGTGTGTTTTTGTTGTGCAAAAATAAAAAATAAAACCGCAAAAATAACACTGATTATTTTTGCGGTTTTTAATTTAAAACAAAAAAAAGGAAAACGAAGTTTTTTATAATGTCTATTCGTTAAATTTAAAAAAGTGAATAGCTCAACGCTTGCGCCATTTGTTATGAAAAAATTCTTTACGGTTAGGTGATAAATTTTAAGCTATAAACATAGCACCGTACTTTAGTACGGTGAAAATTACAAACAAAAAAATGGCTTTAGCCATACATAAATTGTGTAAGGCTAAAGCCACTAATTTTTATTTGAACCACCATACTAAAGTACGTTGCTATGAATTTGGTATTTTTAAATTTAATCAATCCTCGTAACAGAAGTAATTCCCTCCTCAACTTTTAAAGCTTGAATCGCCTTATCCAATTGATTTTTATTTTTTACTAACAAAGAAACTTTCCCTTCAAAATATCCTTCATGTCCATCAATATAAAATGAACGAATATTTAAACCCAATGAATTTGAAATTTTATTAGACAACTGTTGGATAACACCTCGACCTGAATCAATTCCTACAATTAATAATTCTGCAACAAAATCAGTCTTGGTCGTTCCCACCCATTCTGCTTTCATAATTCGATAACCATAATGCGCCATCATGTGCGTGGCATTAGGGCAAGAAGTTCGATGAATTTTCATACCAGCAGTTGCAGTCAAATATGCAAAAACATCATCGCCCTGTACAGGATTGCAACAAGTAGCGAGTTGATAATTATATTCATCTGCGTTTTGTCCAGCTACACGTAGTTGAGATTTTCCTTCGAATTTATCTTTTCTACTTCTCCTGCTTTCTTTTTCAGTAGGTATTTCTACATCTACTTCTTCCACTTCAATTTCAACCAATTTCCCATTTTCAATATTGAAATTTTTCAACACATTATTAATGGTGATTCGCTCCATTGAAATTTCATAAAACAAATCAACCCTCGATTGAAAATTAAAATACTTAACGAGTATATCTGAATTCTCCTCAAAATCTATTTTCAGATTTTTAAATTTTCGTTGCAATGCTTCCATTCCAAATTCACCTTGCTTCCGTTTTTCCTCTTTCATCGAAGACCGAATCTTAGAACGTGCTCGCCCTGTGACGACCATCTTTAACCACGCCTCCGTTGGTTTTTGTGTCTTCTTAGTAATGACACTCACTTGATCTCCACTATCTAACTGATGTCCCATCGGAACCAATTTACCATTGATTTTTACAGCATGACAATGGTAACCAATATCGGTATGAATACTAAAAGCAAAATCCAAAGCAGTTGCTCCTTTTGGCAAAATTTTCAAATCACCATTCGGAGTATATACATAAACCTCTTCATTAAAAAGGTTCGTTTTAAAATCCTCTATAAATTGAATCGCATCACCATCAGGCGTATCCAAAATATCTCGAACATTATTTAACCAAGCATCGAAGACATTGTAGTTGTCTTCTTTTCCACCTTTATATTTCCAATGCGCTGCAAAACCTCGTTCTGCGATTTCATCCATTCGCACACTTCTGATTTGCACTTCCACATATTTCCCATCAGGTCCAATCACGGTGGTATGCAATGACTCATAACCATTTGATTTTGGAGTTGTCACCCAATCTCGAAGTCGCTCGGGTATAGGCGTATGCACATCAGTTACGATAGAATAGACTTGCCAGCAAGTTTGTTTCTCTTGCGCTCCTGGAACATCCAAAACAATTCGGACTGCAAATAAATCATAGATTTCATCAAAGGTGACTTCCTTCTTTTTGATTTTATTCCAAATAGAATAAATAGATTTTGGGCGACCAAAGATTTTAAAATTATTAAAACCAGCAGCTTTTAAAGCTGCATCCAAAGGATTGATAAATGATTCTATAAATGCAGTACGAGCTCGTTTAGTCTCTTGTAAACTTTTTGCAATATTGGAATACATCTCACGATTTGTGATTTTCATACACAAATCCTGATACTCTGTTTTGATTTGATATAAACCTAGTCGGTGGGCAAGTGGTGTATAAATAAATGTAGTTTCCGCTGCTATCTTCAATTGCTTGTGGCGAGGCATTGCGCCGAGCGTTCGCATATTATGTAAGCGGTCAGCCATTTTTATTAACACTACTCTTACATCATCGGCAAGAGTGGACAATACTTTTTTAAAGTTTTCAGCTTGTTGACTTGGAGAGTTATGTAGTCCATCCAATTTGGTTAAGCCATCGACAATTTTCGAAAATTTCTCACCAAATTCTGTTTCAATTTCTTCCAATGTGATTGGCGTATCTTCCACGACATCATGTAACAATGCACATACAATCGCAGTCGGTCCTAAACCAATTTCTTCTGCACAAATTCTAGCTACAGCAATCGGATGAAAAATATAAGGTTCGCCTGATTTTCGTCGTTGCTCGATATGTGCATCTACTGCAATCTCATAAGCACGGAACATCTGACGTTCATCTTCTTCGGAGAATTTTGATTTGATGCAAAGAATCATCTCGTCATACGCTTGGCGTATGTCCTTCTTTTCTTCAGGAGTGTAAATGATTTCTTTTTTTTGCATACTTAAAAATGACGAATTAATTTTTTAAACAATAGTAAAACCTTTTTTCTACCTCAAATGCTGCCTTAGAAATGGTGATAATATTTTATCATTCAGTTCCTAACAATTGATTCTGTAAACTGATAGATAAATGTAAAAATAATATTTTACTTCTAAAGAATAAGGTGGGTTAGTTTTTAAATATAACAAAAATACAAATATGTTAGTTCTTTTTCGATTTTTCTTCAAATAAAATATCTCTTAATAATATCATTACTATAACAGCACAAGTTGATGCGAACACGCTGCGACCTAGATAATCCTCGCTTCGATATTCAACTAGGTTAATAGCGCAGATAAGACCAAATGAAATAAATGCTAGTAGGATTAAACTAAGGATGATCTTTGTTAAATTATTTTTCATAGTAAAGTGTTTTAGTTATTGCTAATTTAATACTTTTTAGTTTATTTCAAATTCATTACTGTACACTTTTTTTTTAAGGAAAAATTTATAATTAAAGCCAACGTTTTTCCCCCGCTGGCGGGCAATGTCATTGACACAAGGATTGAGTGCCTCTGTGAAACTCTTTTACTACTCCGTGGAACTCTGTGGAATAGTCAAGTTAGAAGGCTATTTCACAGAGTTTCACAGAGGTACTCAATCCTTATGTCAATGACATTACGCCAGCAGGGGAGAAAATTGTGCTAAATAAAAAAGTGTATGCTATTGAAATTCCAAATAGATATTTACGTCCAAATACTTCTTATTTGATATTTTTCAAAAATAAAATCATTAAACTGTACCAAAATATTTTTTAGATGAGTCTAAATATATAATTTTGCGTTACAAAATAATATTTTAATGATTAAAAGTATAACTACAACCTTATCCTTCCTTTTTATTTTTTCAATGGCTATTGGACAAAATGGAAATATCAACGGAAAAATCTCATTGAATAATGAAGTCTTTTCTTTTATCACTATCATTTTAGATAAAGATGAAATTGGAACAGTCTCTGATGAAAATGGAGAATTTAAACTTAATAATATTCCTTATGGAAAATATACGTTAACCGCTTCCTATGTCGGTTATGATGCGGTCTCTCAAGAGATAGAACTTAATCAATCCAACTTAACTTTGGATTTAGATTTTAAAACAAAGACAAGGCAAGTCATTGCCAACGATATTGTGGTGACAGGTACTAAGACTTTTAAAAGACAAACAGACTCGCCTGTTATCGTCAATGTCATAAATAGCCAAACTTTAGATAATGTTCAAGCTTGTAATTTATCTGAAGGTTTAAAATTTCAACCAGGACTTAGAGTGGAGACAGATTGCCAAACTTGCAATTATACTCAACTACGAATGAATGGACTTGGCGGTGGTTACTCTCAAATTCTGATTAATGGTCGTCCGATTTTTAGTCCTTTGACTGGTTTGTATGGAATGGAACAAATTCCAACTAATATGATTGAGCGGATAGAAGTGGTACGAGGTGGAGGTTCTGCTTTGTATGGTTCGAGTGCAATTGGAGGAACTGTAAATGTGATTACTAAAATTCCTAAAAAGAATTCGTTCGATATTAATTATAATTTTCAAAGTATAAATGGAGATGCTACAGACCAAATACTAAATGGAAATACTACCGTTCTAAATTCAAAAGGAAATGTAGGAACTTCCATTTTTGTCAATAAAAGAAAAAGAGAAACTTATGATCATAATGGAGATAACTTCTCTGAATTACCTGAGTTAGAAAATAATTCTTTTGGCGCAAATTTATTTTTCCAACCTACCAAAAATCAAAAAATAGAAGTCAGTCTTAGTAGCTTAAATGAATATCGCTACGGTGGTGAAATGGTGGACAAACCTGCTCACGAAACTTTGCAAGCTGAAGAGAGAACGCATAATGTATTGGTGGGAAGTTTGGATTATCAACTCAACTTTAATAATGACAATAGTTCATTTATCGCTTATGCTGCTGGGCAAAATACAAGTCGAGATCATTTCACAGGTATCGCTCCTGATGACGAAGATGAGGTGTTGGAATATATATTAAATGCTCCTTATGGAACTTCTGAAAATCACACGCTTCAAAGTGGTGTTCAAATTAATCATCGTTTCCAGAATTTTATAGGAGGGACAAATGTAGTTACTTTCGGAACTGAATATGTTGTGGATGATGTACTCGATGTGATTGAAGCATACAATTACAAAGTTGATCAACTCACTAAAAATGCTGGAGCATTTTTACAAAGTGATTGGGAAATTTCTCCTTCATTAAATTTACTTACAGGAGTGAGAGCAGACAAACATAATCTGTTAGATAAAACTATTCTTAGTCCTCGACTTTCTCTTTTATATAAATTAAAAAACTCGACTCAATTTCGTGCTACTTGGGGAACTGGATTTCGAGCACCTCAAGCGTTTGATGCTGATTTGCATATTGCATTTGCAGGTGGAGGGATTTCGAGAATTTCACTTTCTGATAATCTCAAAGAAGAACGCTCCAATAGTATCAGCGGTTCTATCAACTATGATAAGGTTACTGAAAAATGGGTGGCAGGTTTTACTGTCGAAGGATTCTATACACATCTTAATGATGCATTTTTTTTACAACCTCTAGGTGAAGATGAATTTGGAGAACGTTTCGAAAAACAAAATGGAGATGGCTCAACTGTCAAAGGAGGAACTTTGGAAGTGAGAGCAAATTATAATCAGAAAGCACAACTAGAAGCTGGGATTACTTTGCAATCAAGTCGCTTCGATTCACCTGTGGAAAATATAGATGGACTAGAAGCTAAGAGAGAATTTTTGCGAACGCCTAACGAATATGGTTATGCAACGCTTTCATTTTTTCCTAATCGAAAATTCAATACGAGTTTGAATTTAGTCTATACGGGGAGTATGGAATTGGCTCATTTTGGAGGAGCACCTGAGCAGGAATTTGATACTTATTTTACTTCTAAATCATTTACTGAATTAAGTATCAAAACGGGTTATACTTTTGATTTGAAAAAAATGGATACTGGTTTGGAAATTTTTGGAGGTGTAAAAAATATTACGAATGCTTATCAAAATGATTTCGACACAGGGAAAGATAGAGATAGTAATTATGTGTATGGACCGAGTACGCCAAGAACTTTTTTTATTGGACTTCGATTGAAGTCGTTTTAATTTTTGAAGAGAAGGAAATAAATAATCTCTTCAATCGAATTGGTTATGTATTTCCTTCACTCTAAAAAAAGTAAATCATTTTTTCAATCCTAGTTTCACATCAAGTTCCTCTATGAAATTTTGAAAGCTATATTCTCCAGTATGATTTTTAAAAACTTTATCAAAATCCAATTGTTCAAAAATTCTCTTAGAATCTGACTCTTTATATTCGTTTCTAATTTTTCTTGTTTCTCTTATTAATAATTCTTTAGGGTCAGATTGAAATATAGGATTAGATTTGAATTTAATATTTGTCTTGAAAATTTTATTGAAGGTTGAAATATCAGCTAACATCAATGCTTCCATTTCAAAAATTGCAAGAAAGAAAATACCGTTCTGATTTCCCCCATCTTTATCTAATTGCTCAAACCATTTTAATCTGCTTTCAATTTTTTTATTTTCAGATGGTAACCCATCTAAATCTCTAATATAAATAACAAAGTTAAATTTATGATCTTTAAATTCTTGCTGAAGTAATTTAATTGCTTTTTTTGAAGGTGTACCATTTTTCCCATCTAAGGCTCCGCCTCTTAGTCGTTTTAAAATAATTCTTAAAGAGAAATCTATTTTATCATACCTTTTAGAATTTTCAAGAAAAGCTTTGAGAGCGTCTGAGTCGTTGAGTGGATGTTCCCCAACTATTCCTATTTTAATCATAGTATGTTTTCTTCTAAATCAGAATGAATCCAATAGTCACTTAGAAAAAGTCCATCTTCATCCATAAAAGAGTTTGCTTTTTTTATTTCTCTTTTGGAAAGATGTCTTAAAGTAGTTCCCTTCTTTTTTTCATTCTTTGCGATGATGATTCTATCTAATTCATCATTGTCTAAAATATTTAAAACCTGAGGCGAATGCGTCGTAATTATAATTTGATTCTCTTCTGATTTTTCTTTTAGGAAAGTCATGAGTAAAGATAATTGATGTGGGTGTATTCCGAGTTCGGGTTCTTCGATGAGGTATTTAGTATGATGCTCATTGAATGATAAAGAAAAAATAATATAAAAAAGTCGCTTTGTTCCGTCAGATAGCATATCCCAACTCATCCATTCTCCATCTACTAAAAAAGATAGTCTTAAATATTTTATATCAACTATAATTTCATCATTTTCTTTTCTTGTTTTAACTGATACATCTTCATCAATTATTATATTTTTAATTGGAGTGAATTTTTGAAGATTATCTATTACTTTATCAAATTGTTGGTTTGAAAAAATTTTACTTTTTACATTATGAAGAATTTTTTTAGTGAAATTTTTATTTTCCCTAATTATATACAAAAAAGAATTATGAAG
>JALZVK010000136.1 GCA_023301005.1 Saprospiraceae bacterium
GATACTGACTAAAGTTAGAGAAATTGCAAATTACGGAAATCAAATACCTGACGAAATACATTTGAAAAAAATAAAAAAAGAAAACTGAGCACAACAATGCGTTTTTATATTCTCGCCAAAAAATGATTAAAGTTTTTTTTTGATATGTAGTGTTATTTTTCTTTCTGCTACTTTCCTACCATAACAATACTTTTACATTTCCAAATTCTAATTTAAAAGTCGCCAAAAACAACAATACATTCCAAGAGCAATTGTATATTGGGAGATTAAAAAATTTGGCTTAAGCATAGTGCCTAAAAAAAAATCTATTATGAAAAAGATTCTATTTACTATTTTATTGATGTCCTATTCGTTCTTCCTAATTGGACAAGAGAAGGAAGATATTAATCTATTGGTAACTGAAGATAGTTGGCGCAAAGAGTCCTTTAGATTTCCGATGCCGTTTGCCAAAGCTGTTGATTTTGATGGTGTTGCAGATGTAAGATTTGCCAAAGGATGGGAAGACAAAAATAGTCCTAACTTTTGGTCTTATGCCTTTGGATGGAAAATCGCAATCGACGAGAAACTAACAGAAACAGATATTGAAAAATATATGCAGCTATATTTTGACGGACTAATGAATGTAGTCAATAAAGATAAATCGAAAGTTGTTCCTCCGACTATTACTTTATTCACATCTATTGAATCTGCGGAAGGAATTGATTACAAAGGTAAAATCAGATTCTATGATGCTTTCTTTACTCAAGAGATGATGACCTTAAATGTTCAGGGCAAATATCGTTATTGCAAAGAGTTGGATAAATCCATTTATATATTTAAGTTGTCGCCTCAACAATTAGATAGTGCCGTTTGGATGCATATCAATAAGACTACATTGAGAAATGATATATGCAACATGGAGGATTAAGTAAATGAATTTTATTCAAAAAAAAATTAAATAAAGATGAAAGTTACTGTCGAAAAAAATGAGAAAGTCGCTAATATGATTTTTGCATCCATCTATCCACTTTACTTAAATAGGTTGGAAAAGAATGGTAGAACAAAAGAAGAACTCAATCAAGTAATAGAATGGTTTACTGGTTTTGATAAAAAGGAACTACAATCACTTATCAAAGAGAAAGTAACTTTTAGAACATTTTTTCAAAAGGCTAAAATACATTCTAACGCACACATGATTAAAGGAGTCGTTTGTGGTTATCGAATTGAAGAAATAGAAGATGAGTTTGAATTGTATAAACAATGTAGACGTATGGAAAAGCTCATTGATGAATTGGCAAAAGGTCGTAAAATGGAAAAAATTTTACGAAAAGAAAAGAAATAATTTTGAAAGAGCAGAGATGCTCTTTTTTTTGTTAACAATGCTTTTACATTTTATAATATGATTTTTAGTTGCACAAAAAAAGTTCAGGATAAACTGAAAAAGTACAAAGTAATCGAAAGTAATAAAGAAGAAATAGGATTTCATAATTGGTATGTTGACCTCATCAATCTTGAAAGAAAAAATTATTTTTTATTCACCAACTCAAAGACTTTATTTTCTTTCTTCGTTTATGCAGGTACAAAAAACGAATTGACCAACATCGAAAACATTTTTGAAAATAAACTCAAAGAACAAATCATTAGAGAGGTTGGAACGAACTCTCAATTTTTAAATAAGCTTTTTAATGAAAAAAATTACAGGTTTGTAAAAACAAATAGCAGGTCGGTTTTAGGTTCAATGAACGACTTTAAATTTCAAATAAAAGTTATACTTCAACAAGAGGAAAAATTGGAATCTTCATCTAATTTAATCATTCATCTAATAAATAAAGCTCCAATGACCGCACTAAAATATGGAGCACCCGCAGAGGTTATGAAAACAGAACTTGAGTCATTAATCAAATAATAAATAATGGAAACAAATATTGGCATCGGTGAATATCGAAAAAAAGATTACAAAGAAATTCTTAGGGTTTCTGAAGATAGAGACAATATGGATGAAAGCTGGAAAGAATGGAAGACAAGTAAAAATCGAGCAATAAAAAATTTCCAAAAAATGGGAATGAAAACAATTGACATCATTGTAACTCCTGAGGAATTAGTAAAATATTGCAGAGAAAATGGATTGAAAATAAATGGAGAATCAAGGGCAGATTTTATCTCTTACAAATTAACGATGTTAAATAAATAATAAAGCCAGTCTGAAATAATATATTAACAACTCACATTGTACTTTCCCCTTCCATTACTATTTCATCATAACAATACTTTTACATTTCTTAACTTTTAACCTAACTTAGAATGGAGGTATAGATTTTTTATTTTATATTACGTGTATAAAAATCTAAGTTTAAAACTATGAGTACATCCTCTTCCAACATTTGTCAAAATTGTAATACTAAAAATGAATTACCATTTAAGTATTGTTCCAACTGTGGACAAAAGAATACAGATGGTAAGATTACCTTTTCGGAGTTATGGTATGAATTTCAAGATTCAGTACTCAATATAGAATCAAGAACTTGGCGAACATTTAAAAATCTTTTTATACCTGGAAAA
>JALZVK010000137.1 GCA_023301005.1 Saprospiraceae bacterium
AATATTTTTGAAAGACTTTGTTCTATGATTTTTTGGATGAAATAATTATATCCGAAATTTAATGGAACTCGGTTTCTTTATATAAGTATTCGAATGTCATTGTATGTAAAATGCGATGACATTTTTTTTTGATAGAACACGGGTGCCTCAGATTGAGCGGATTAACATGGATTTTTTCTTTTTTATAAATACGAAATGAATACAGCTATCACATCATCTTATTTGCTTCGAGTATTTGAGCATCAGACTCTTCTGGTAGGAGAGGAGGTGAATGGTTGTGTATTTACTAAGAAACAATTTCACGCGCTTATTCGATTTCATGGGAAGCATCGAGGGAAGTATTATGCTTTGATAAATAATGGAGTGAAGTTTTCGCATTATGTGGGGGCGATTCAGATTGGGCATTTGACTATTGAAATTTTGCCGAAGGCGGACAAAAAAGAAAATGCGGATACGCATCAATGGCATGATATATTGATGGACATGTTGAAGGAGTGTCGATTACTCAAAGTCGAAACTTTAGCATCAGCTCGATTGCAATTAAGAACGAATTCCATTCTGGAATTGTATTTTGAAATATTTTTAAAAGAGGTGGAAAAATTATTGCGTAGAGGTTTGTTTAGAAAATATCGGAAGGTAGAAGAGAACGCTCGTTTTCTAAAAGGTAAATTGATTTTCCATAAAAATATTCAAAAGAATTATGCGCACGAGGAACAGTTTTATTCTGAATTCCAACAATACGATTACGACCATTTATTGAATCGAGTATTGCGGAGAGCTTTGGATGTTTTGGAGCAATTGGTTTTATCGCCTACCTTATTAATGCGAGTGAAAAAAATGCAAGGTCATTTCCCTTCGTGCAATGGGGATGTTTTTAGTGAAAGACATTTTCAACGATTTATGTATGATAGAAAAACTGAACCTTATCATACTGCGCTGGAAATTGCAAGGTTGTTGGTTTTAAATTATAGTCCAGATTTGAGAGGAGGGAAACATCATTTGTTGGCGATAATGTTTGATATGAATGTCTTGTTTGAGGAATATATTTATAGAAGATTGAAGCGATTGGAAAGTGAAGAGTTGAGTGTAAAACGGCAACAACAAAAACCATTTTTTCAAAGGAGAAAAATTCAGCCTGATATTATATTGACTTATTTAGATAAAAAATATGTCTTAGATACGAAGTGGAAAATTTTGAAAAATGCGAAACCTTCGATGCTTGATTTGAAGCAAATGTATGTGTATAATCAATACTTTCAAGCGGAGCGGAGTTTGTTATTGTATCCTGATGTTTATGGTATAAAAGATTTGCCACCTACGCCTTACCATCCTTCCGAAAGTGAGTTAGCTTCCGATAATGAAAGTCAGATGTTTTGTCAATTATGTTTTTTAGAGTTGAGAGATAGGGGAAAGATTAATCGTAATTTGGCTAAGGAGATTTTAAATAAAATAACTCTACCCGATGGTTTTTAAATAGATTGCTATTGATAAAAGGTTTTGTGGAAATTTAAGATTTTTGAAAAAAATCAATTCGAGGAAATAAGACTAGAGCCACAAATTAACACGAATTTTCACAAAAATGATTAGAGAAAATTCGTGCAAATTTGTGGCTTTAATTTAATTTACTCGAATTGATTTTTTTTCAAAAAATCTTAAATTCCCCCGTATCCGTACTAAACTAAACGACAATTTGTTATGCAACCATAATAACTAAAATTCAATTCAAAACAGTTTAGATTAATTCAAAACTCTTTAGTATTTTTATGTCACTTCAAAAAATTTCTTTTTACTAAAAAAAAAAAATTACAACTATGCGATTTAAATTCTTACAAATTGTATTATTGAACATTTGCATTCTTTCAACTGCAATGGCTCAAGTAGGTGTCCAAAATTCTTACGGTTTTGAATTAGAAAAAACTGTGAATTGTACACCCGTAAAAAGTCAAGACCGAACTGGAACATGTTGGAGTTTTGCGACTTCTTCATTCTTGGAAAGTGAAGCAATTAGAATGGGACATGGAGAGCAAGATTTTTCAGAAATGTTTGTAGTTAGAAATGTATATAAAGACAAAGCTCAAAATTATGTTTTACGTCAAGGTAAAGCCAACTTTAGTCAAGGTAGTCTTTCGCATGATTTGATGCGAGTGGTGGGCGAAAGGGGAGTTGTTCCTGAAGCAATTTATTCTGGAATGTTGGAAGGAGAGGAAAAGCATAATCATGGCGAAATGGAAGCTGTACTAAAAGGTATGTTGGATGGTGTGCTCAAACAAAAACGATTGAGTAAAAAATGGAAAGTTGCTTTCGAAAAAATTATTGATGTTTATTTAGGAGAATTGCCTGAGCAATTTAATTATAAAGGAAAAAAATATAATGCTTCTAGTTATGCAAAAGAGATGGGATTAGATGCTGATAATTATATCAATATCACTTCGTTTACTCATCATCCTTTTTACAAAAATTTTGTTTTAGAAATTCCTGATAATTATTCTAATGGTTCATTTTATAATTTACCAATTGAAGATGTTCAAAAAATTGTTAACAATGCATTGGACAAAGGTTACTCTGTTGCTTGGGATGGCGATGTAAGTGAAAAAGGTTTTTCTGCAAAAAATGGAATTGCAGTTGTGCCAACTGAACCTGAAAGAGAAGATTTATTCTCAAGTCCTGGAAAGGAAGTAAGTGTGAATCAAGAGATGCGTCAAGACCAATTTGAAAGTTACTCTACAACTGATGACCACTTGATGCACTTGACAGGTACGGCTAAAGATAAGAATGGTACTAAGTATTATTTGATAAAAAATTCTTGGGGAGAAGTGAGTGAGTATAAAGGTTATCTATACATGTCGGAAACTTATATGAAATTAAAAACGGTTGCGATTCTAGTTCATAAAGATGCGCTTCCTAAAGATATTGCTAAGAAGATGAAAATGTAAAGAAGACCGCTTCGCTGAGAGACCTGACGAGTTATCAATTTCTATGATTTGACTGAAAAAGGGAATAAGGGAACGCTGCGCTACGGATTTGAGAAGTAGGAAGTTGGACGAATGAACTTGTTACTTACTTCGTAAGTGTATTGTTTTTTTAAAATAAGAAACCCAAATCTTCGAATGAAGATTTGGGTTTCCTTTCTTTAGTAACTGATGTTACGCAAACATTTAAAGCCCTCTGACTCAACTTTTTTCCTTGATGAAAAAAGTTGCAAAAAAATCAAGACTTAATTTTGAAAGTCAACA
>JALZVK010000138.1 GCA_023301005.1 Saprospiraceae bacterium
CCATCTCCATTCGCATCTGCATCTCCTGTATCATAAATGCCATCGTTATCATCATCGCAATCGAATGCATCTATAATACTATCTCCATCAGTATCTATACCCATAGCCAAATCAACATCGGCTACGTCTATAATACCATCCGCATCGGCATCCATAGCAGATGGGTTTTGGTCTATATCTGCTGCATCGCAAATACCATCTGCATCTGCATCCATAGTAAAGGCATCTGTGTCATATGCATCTGGTATATTATCAGAATCAGCATCCATAATTCCTTCTATCAAACCATCTCCGTCAACATCAATATCTGCTGCATCAGGAATACCATCTCCATCGGTATCCAACGCATTATCGATAACTCCATCACCGTCGGCATCGGCATCAGCCGTATCTGGAATACCATCCCCATCAGTATCCATATTTGTGGCCAATACATCCATATCTGCAATATCTGGAATACCATCCCCATCTGCATCTATACACAGTAAATCCACGTCTGCAAAATCTGGAATACCATCGCCATCGGCATCTGGTCCATTAAGATCAGCATCGGCAATATCAGGAATCATATCTCCATCCCTATCTCCTATGATAGCTATCCCTTCACAGGTTGCCGAACAATCTACTCTTAATTTGGAAGTACTGAATGCCACATTTTTTATAGGGGATTCTCCTAAGAAAGCATTTGTCTGACAATAAATAGCGTTAACCACTTCTGGATCTAAACTTGGGTCAGGATTGATCGCAACTGAAACTGTATCTCTAACCACACAACCCTTTGCATCCGTAACCGTCAATACAAAATCATATACTTCTCTTACTGGACAGCCATCTGGTAAATTCATTACAGGCAAGACAAGTGTATCCGCTGGTAGTAAGGTATCCATGAATACTGGGATAGATGGATAGGTGACTATACTAGACAAATATCCAGTAGTCGCTTCGCTCCACTGGTATTCAAACACTTGCGTCCCACCATATAAACTATCGACAATCAAGTTGATTTC
Source organism: Saprospiraceae bacterium (assembly GCA_023301005.1). GTDB lineage: Bacteria > Bacteroidota > Bacteroidia > Chitinophagales > Saprospiraceae > CAJQQY01. Next base: position 1,008 of record JALZVK010000138.1, read on the forward strand.
ATCTGCACAACAGACTACGGGCATCGTTGTAGAAGTAGCCACTTCTACAACATCTAAAACTGTAAACACTACTGTACAAGATGTTTTACAAATATCAATTCCCATTTCGTGGTTCAAGGTGTATTGACCTGGTCCAAATACGTCAAATAAATTAGCTGGGTCGATAATCACATCTCCGTCTTCAAAGCCATCTATAACTATATTTCCTTGTACATCCGTTTCGCCTTCTTGTAATAACAAGCCTGCCGTTCCTACACCAATAGTGGTACCATTTGGCACAATGATTTCCCAAACAGACATCTCATCAAGATCTCTGCACAATAAATCATCCGCCAATAAATCATACCCTGGATTGAATTCATCAACATCAATTCTAATCGGTACTGCGTTGCCACAAATTTCTAAAGGCATATCAAAGCATGCATCAAAACTTGGGTAGATGGTAAATTCATCCACAACCAAAATCTGTACACACTGCGTATTTTCTTCTGCAGGAATAAGTAATGTAATGCGATAGGTTCCTGCATATCTGTAATCTTGACCAATCAGATTTTCTGGATTTATCGTCACTCTATCCTCCACTGCATCTCTAACAAATACATTACTAAAATCGGTATCCGCATTGAAGCCGGCATGGTTATCACATTTATTGTTATCCAATAATGCATTGGGAAGCTTGGTGATAATGATATCTCCATTTTCACTCACGCCATCTAAAAAGGCTGCAGTAATATCAAAACTATTATTCAAACTCAAATCAAAAGTTCCATCTGTGAAACACGCTGGACTATTTGCCCCTATCCATTCTGGCACATCCAATAAAGCCTCACACTGACCTTGACGCTGTACTTCACAGCCTCTAGCATCTACAATGGTAAATGACCAATTGGTCTCTCCCGGATTCACAATCAATTCCCCTAAATACTCAGAGAAGTCGTCCACATTGTGCCCATTGGGTATGTCGTAAACATAAGTTCCGTTGTTAAATAAAACGTCTGGAGTACCATCCGCATCTAGATCAAGACCGCCACCTTCAAACTGAATGGTATACGGTTCTAATCCGTCAGTAACCGTTCCTAAATCTACTTTTCTATAACTTTCTTGCGGGAAAGGTAGGTCACATTCACACATTGGAATTCCAATGTCTAGTGGTTGGCGAAGTTCGAAAACATCTTCCGTAACGACTACACAGTCATGCCCATCTTCATTTTCAAAAATCAATGTGTACCGAATAGTAACAAAACCTGTACCCTCTCCATACGTGTACATGCCTGTAGCAGGATCTATAAAACCTGCATCTATACTACCTGCTCCATCTCCTAAGACATCGCCATCTGCAGTATCACCTGGTGTATCAAATACAGCAGGTGCTAAATGCGAATCCCATTGTGTGATAGACCAAGTCCCTAATGGATTAGTCATGCTCGTATTATTAGCTGGGTCTATTGGATTTCCATCTGTATCAAATATCGTGAGGTAGTTAGAAAAATCATATTGTACTGCATTGTTGTCATCTATACATAACTCTGGAACATCAAGATTAACTGTATATTCTTCAGAAATAGTTAAGATGGCTAGAGACATATCAAAACAGGCGTAGTTAGCTAACAAATTATCCAAGTAAGTTTGGAAAGCAGCTAAAGCAGCCTCCATTTCAGCTAATGTAGTCAGGTCTTTTAATGGTCCACCAAAATTAGCCAAGTAGTATGCAGTGATTTCATTTTTGTCAAAGGATTGATCTCCATCTAGATCCGCAGATTGAGGCAAATCTAGTGGGTTCCCTAAAGTAACCAAACCATCACTGTCTCCATCAAAACCAAATTCATTGTCCATTGCTTCTATCGTCGCTACTGGGGCTGTTGTCCCATCACTGACATCTGAGATTAAGCCATCTGCGCCTGGGTATTCTTGTACTGGAATACTTCCAGCTGCATAGCAAACCAAAGCATTGTATGGTGCAGGACCTGTTGGGTTATACTGTAACACATTTCCATCATGCGCTACCGATACGCCAGCTATACTTAAATCATTTCCAAGTACACTGATTTCTGATCCTGGCATATTCGGATTAGGATTACTCAAACTTATACCCGTTGCAGATAAAACATCAAAGTCTCCTCCAATGGTCTGATCAGTACTCGTATTGTCGGCAAACATAAAGCTAAGATCTATCAAACCTGATGGTGAAATACACACATCTTTGTCTTCTATAATAGCTGATACTTCTTCGATCACTGTTATGCTCTGACAGAAGGTATTGGCACAATCTTCTACACCTATTTCTAAACAAACGGTAAAGGTTCCTTCTCCCGCTAAAGCAAAATCAAATATCCCTAAGCCATCTTCTGTAGCCATGTAATCTACTACTCCATTGTCATTCGGAGAGGTAGCATTATTCTGGGAATACCAAGTAATGTAATTCTCAACTACATCATCGTTTGTTGGGTCTCCGTCATTATCAATATCTGTAAGGTTCACATAATCTACCAAGTCAGATATATCATCTGGTGTCAACAAATATTGTCCTTGTCCAACTGCTGGGTTAAAATTGAACGTTTGTGAAATACATACCTCTGTAGGTAGTTCGAATGTCGGCTCAAACTCTGGACGCAATTCAAATATATCTTCTATAATGGCAGCACACGTTGCCATCCCTTTGGTCAAAGTGTATCTAATGGTTACAAATCCTGCTCCCATACCTGGAGTATATGCACCAGTAACTGGATCGATGGAACCTACTGTTCCAAAACCATCGATTCCGATTATCTCCCAATTGCCCGTATAAATTGGGTCTAGGTTATCTGGATCTAGCGATGTCCCATCGTCTGCAACTATGGTCAAGTAATCTGATAAACTGACTATTTCTACATTGTTCGCTTCTGTACATATTTCTGGAACGTCTAACCCGAGTTCGTAGTCGGTAAGATTATTGAGCACGGTTACTTCTGCATCGCAGGAGGCTACGTTTCCGTAGATATCGGTTACTTCTAATGTCACCCAATTTTGTCCGATGTCATCACAGGTGAAAGTGACTGATTCTCCTCCATCAATAGTGATAGTTGCTATCTCACAGTTGTCTACACTCCCTCCATCTACTTCTGCAAATGGTACGATGTAGGTACCTGTGTCGTCTAGTTCTACTTGGATGTCTTTGCAGATGGCGTCGGGGTCTTGCTGGTCTTCGACTATTACTTCGAAGGTGCATGTAATCACATCGGGTGGGGTCGCATTATTTGTGGCTTCGTAGGTAACACTGTATGTACCTGGGGCAAGTGGTTCTCCTGAGAGTGGGCCTGCTGTTTGAGTAACTGTTACGTCGCAGTTGTCGGTGGCTATTGGTATTGACCAGTTTACGTCTGCGGTGCATTCGTCAGGGGTGGTGTTGAATGTGTAAGCGGTACTTGGGCAATTTTGGAATTCTAGAGCTTGAGTGTCTTCTACAATTACTTCGAAGGAACAAACAGCTATATTGCCATTATCATCTGTTGCTGTAAATTCTACAGTATAAGGACTCATGTCTAATGTAAGAGCAGTCCCAGAAACTGGACCACTTGTTTGAGTGACTACCACATTGCAATTATCTTCTGCAACAGGTATTGACCAATTTCCAAATGCAGTGCATTGATCAGAGTTTAAGCCAAAAGTATATGGATCCGAAGGGCAATTGACAAAACTTGGCGGTTCATTATCGATTAGTGTTAAAACTATTTCGCATAATTCAATATTTCCATTTGCGTCACTGACGATAAAGGTAACTATTTGCTGATCACCATGAGCGGATCCAAAAGATAGACCTGAAGAAGGTACTTGCATTATACTAATAGAACCGTTATTATCATCTGCCTCTATCTCACCTGTAAGATCAGGAATTGTCCCTTCACACTTATTTAGGTTAGTAAATACATCTTGATTAGATGAACAGGTTGTAATTTCAGGCTCTTCTACATCCAAAACAGTAATATTAAACGAGCATGTTTCACCCAAATACTCAAACTCCACTGTAGTTGTCCCAATTGGGAATTGACTTCCAGAAGGTAAACTTCCAGATACGAGAGTAGCTACTGCATTTGGATCACAAGGATCGTTTACAGTTGGATTGCTAAAGGTGACGGTAGCTGTATTATCATTGGGATCAGTCACTACCGTCCTATCACCAGGACAAAGTAACATAAATCCTTCATCACACTCCATACTACAATTTGGATTCATCAAATCTTGAATCACAACCGTAGTCGTACTGGCACCTGCTAAACAAGGACCAGCACCATCAGGATCATTTGTTGTAATTGTTAAAACAACACTACCATTTGAAATATCAACAGGGCCAGGTGTGTAAGTAGTACTTTGAGATCCTGTACTATTAAAAAGTCCATCACCATTACTTGACCATACACTACTTGATGCACTTCCTCCGATAGTTCCAACTAAATTAGCACTCTCCTCTTCACAAATTGTTATATCAGGGCCAGCGCTAACAGAAACTGGGTCTAAACAAGGATCTAGACAGGCAGGATCAGAAAGTGGCAATATAGTATAAGTCGCAATATCTGTCGCTGCCAAACAATTCCCAGCACCATCTGGATCATTTGCCTGAATTGTAAGCTGGACACTACCATTTACAATATCATTTGGTCCAGGTGTATAGCTTGTATTCAATGCTGAAGTATTTGCAAATACACCATCTCCGTTAGTTGACCATGTACTGGAACTTGTACCGCTTATAAACCCGCTTACAAAAATTAACGAACCTTCACAAATTGTACCCCCTAATTCAGCTACTGCTGAAGGTGGATTGACACAAGGACAAGCACTATCAGAAGCACTCAATACTTCAATATCAATTGTAATTTCCATTTCAAAACAATCAGGTTCAGTTGCCAAAGGAATTCCTGTTAAGGTAAGTGTAACTACTGATCCAACATCTGCTGCAGAGGGTGTGTAAGTTGTGCTTGTATTTGCAGCATTACTAAAGGTTCCACTTCCTGTCGATGTCCATAAAGTTGTGGAAGAGTTAAGTGCAGATCCCATCAAACTAATACTTTGACCTTCGCAAACAAAAGCACTAGCTGCAGTAGCGGATACAATCGGTTCATTTGCACAACAAACAACACAATTAGGTATCGGTACACAATCTACTGAACTCCTAGATGCAAGGTTCGTGTTTGATGCATTTTGCGAAATTGGTGGAGATAGAATCAAATCACAGGTAAAACAAGACATAAAAGGATCGGGTAATGGGGTCAAATTAAATATAGCAGGATCGCTTTTACAGTTAGAATTATATGCAGCGATATCATATGCTCGAAACACGAATGTTTGACCCGTAACTAAGGATTGGTTAATTTCTAAACATTCACCTTTGTTCATGAAAATCTCTATTCCATTATCAACCATATACCAAGAAACACAATTGCCAGTATTTGATTTGGATTCACCTTCTAACAAGGCTTGAATTTTTGGCATTCCACAAGACTCATAATAGACAATATTAGCATCATTTATTGATACTTGCATATCTTCACCTTCAAAAGTACCTGACATTAAAATTTCAGGCTTTTTAGGTTTTTTACATACATCATCACGGCATCCAGATCTAGCAACATTTACCATTTTCGTCTTCTGGAAAGGTGTAAATTCTAATCTACAGCCACTATTAAATGATTGCATAAAGTTATCTATAACACCCTGGCCGTTGGTTAAATTGCATTCGGGCATCATTGTATTAGGCTGAAAAATACAACTCATTTCACAATTTCCTGTTTCTATAAATGATTCAGGTGTATCAAATATTTTATCAGACCTGTTGCATGTATTTAAACCAATTGTAGGTAATGGCACTGTGCTTAGGTTATTACCTGCAAATGGATGTTCCAAACCAAAAAAGTGACCTAATTCATGAATTAAAGTTTCGCCTGGATTTGGTGCCATAGAAGAAACAATGACCAAGTTTTCTTCATTGGTAGGGCCTATTAGTCTACATGGGAAGTTGGCAGCTCCGTTAGCAAAAAGTGTTTCACCGGTCGAACTATTTGTAAAAATAATATCATTTGTAAATACAATATTAATTGGCTCGTCAACAGAACTTTGTTTTTTTTCAATTTCCTTAATAAACATATCATACTCATCTATATCTGTTGCAAGATCAAATTCATAAATTTCATTATTATCACACGGAACAATATCATCACAAAGAAATAATTCAATACCAAAACTTAAATACTCCATTTGAGCTGCTTCAAAGAAATCTTCTATATCATCATTATCACTAACTGCAAAGGCTCCGCTTCCATTTCCAACATTTATTAGTCTTACTGGAATTCTAACATTACCACATAGATTTGTAAAACTAGATAGATCTTCGTTGAAATCACAACCAGAACTCATTGGTCCATAAGACATTGTTAATTCAGGACAACATGAAGTACTTCTATTTTGTACTGTCATACTTTTATTGTCCAGATTAAATGCACATTGCTGTCCTGTAATTTCCCTAAGCGAACCTAAATTCGCTAAGCTTATTAAGATAAGAGATATTATTAATTTATTAAATTTCAAGCTTTGAAGTCTTAATCTCATGATAACATAATTTTTAAATTGCATAAATTAATTCCAGCCCACCCAATGCACAAAGCAAAGACAGCTAACGTAAATAAAAAATAACAAGGGCAAGAAAACTACATAAGCTTTCCTGGATTTCTGCCCAATGAATGAATCGGTGCCGGATTATCTAGTGAGGGATAGAATAATAATTGTCCGATTTGGACCAGTTCTCGTTGCCTTTTTTAACTCGTCTAGAACAATGATAAATCGCCTAATCTGGACAGTATTCAACAATGTATCCCTTAATAGAATGGTGTAAAAGGCTTAATAAGATGTAACGGTTATGAGAATGGAAAATCAAATATAAAACGGTAGCAAAAAATACGCTTTGCCGGCTAAACTCAACAAAGAATAAAAGTAGATATTTTACTTTCTACTTTTTTTCTTTC
>JALZVK010000139.1 GCA_023301005.1 Saprospiraceae bacterium
TTTAAGGCACCTTGAGCAATTTGCACTACAAAAAGTGATAATAAAAGGAGTATATATATAATAGGTCTCATGGCTTTATAGGATTAGTTTTGTCTGCTTTTATAATAAGCATTATTTCTTCTCAATAGCAGCTACAATCGTGATATCTATAAAGGCATCTGTCACAATAACTGGGTATGTTTTTGCTTCTAGCACTTTTAATTGTCTTAATTTTTTAACTGCTGTACGTTCTTTAATGTTTTCTGAAAGTGGCAGTGCCTCTTCCATTACAAACTGCATTTTGTTTTTTGTTGTAGACACTATAGATAACTCTAGTAGTTGATCTTGCTCTTCTTGCGTGAGTTTATCTCGATAAATGCGCAGTGTTGTACTGCCGTTGTCATCTGTAACAAATGAAGTATTTGCATTACTTACAGCACTTGTATCACCTTCGGGAGGTTCGCTAATAGTACAAATACCCCCTGTTCTTAAGCAACCTGTATATTTACCAAAAGTGGCTGTAAAATCTTGAGATATGGCATTAGTGACACTGCACAACACGAATATTGCGGTGAGTATGATTTTCATAAATTTTATGTTTTCTAGATTAGAATCAAGCTATGAAAAGCTTTTCTATCTAAGCATGTTATTTGTTAGGATCATCACTAGACTTTTTGGTCTTATTAATAATAAATAGCACCCAAGTAATGACACCACCGGCAACAATGAATATTGGAAATATCCTAAAATTTAGTAAGTCTTCTCTCAACAAATTACCAATTACAATAATTGCTAGCATTAATGTGGCGAAATTTTTATTTTTCTTGGTTAAAATTAATTTAAGACATTTTTTTTTAAGTCGTTCTTTCATTTTTACGCGATCAAAAACAGAAAATATCTTAAGATAAAAAATGAATCCGTTTGAGTTGAAAATTTTATCCCCTACTTAATCAATTATGTACTTAAAATTTTATACAAGAGAAGTAGTATTAAAATAATAAACAATGATAGACCTGTAATTTTACCTGTATTTTTATTGAAAAGTTTCATTTGTAAATGGTTTTAAATTAATGTATAAATAAGTGAAATTAATAATATTAGTATAGTTACCAAACGTATAGGCCCTAATTTGTAATTCAATACTTTTTTCATAATGTAAATTTTCTATTTTACTTAATTGTTATTTTAATTAATAATATAAAGCTGTCTTAAACAGACAGCTTTATATTGAATGGCCTAGTTTGCACAATCATTAAGACAAGATACAGCGTAAGCGACTGCAAGAATATCCATTAAAGGCGATGGCCCATCTGAAGCGGCTATAGCTATTGTTCCAATAGCACAAGAGACTTCGCACCACCCTCTGTTTTGAACATTAACTGTATACACGTTCTTTCTGGTATCTAACTTAGTAACTGCACTAAAAGTAGAAAGTCCTCCTCCTGATACAATACTAACATCGATCACTTTTTTGTAATTTTTTAGATCTAAATATTGAACATTACCATTGTGAGAAAAAAGCCTTCCGACTACCTCTCCTTTTTTTACAGCTGGCAATGTAAAATAAACAATACGACTTAATTCACTTAATGATGTTACTCTATCGCCTTTTGCATTTTGAATAAATCTCGTATCTAGATTCTTATAAAGGGTTGGGAAATTTGTTCTGAAGTCATCTAAAGTTGGTATAGTAGAATTTCTAGGGTTAGTTGTGTCTATGATAATTGTACCACCCTGAGTAAATAGATCGTCATTTTTTTGTGCGTTGACATTTATGACAGTTAGCAGAATAACTAAAATAGAAATATAATTTTTTAAAATCTTCATAATATATAATTTAAATAAAATTTACCTACTCATTCGCTTTTCGGTTTGCGCGGCTTTTTAAGTGTGATAGCGTACACTCTTAAAACAAACCATTGGATATCTTATTTAAATTATACTATATTTGTAATAAGATAAGCAATATGTTTATTTCGTTTTGTGAAAGAAACGATGAGAGCTTCTACCTAGTAGAGGCTTTCTCTTTTTTTATTTTTACTGTGTCACGCTAATTAATGTATTAAGGTTAAACTAAAATTGCCTTACTGGCGTTTTGCTTTTGTAAATATGTGGAGGTTTATTGGAGTTTGCAACTGCTGTTTGTCTAAATTCACGGAATAAAGAGTCTATATTTATAAATCAATAGTTCTAAACACACTTTGTTTCTAAGCGAAGAATATGACTCAAACCCTTATAAAACATATTGATGTGAAGGTGTTCTCTTAATTAAAATACTTAAAATGCTAAACTTTAAAATTCTTTTATTACTAGTTTTTATTTCTGTATTTAAATTAAATGGTCAGAATAATACTATTGACTCTTTAGTTACAAAGAGTTTTGAATCACTACAAGATGGTTTTATTAAATATGCTAAGGATACTTTAATTGCAAAGCAATATACAGATGCATACATTAAAAAAGCAACAAAAGAGAAGGATAGCTTACAGATAGCCAAAGGGTATTATTTTAAGGTAATCTTAAATGAAAAGGAAGATAATCTAAACTATCTAACTAAAATAATTGATCTTACTAAGAACATCAACAATAATGATTTCCCTACAATTGCCTATTTTGATTTAGGGGTTTACTATTATGATAAAAGAGAATTTAAAAAAGCTCTTGATAACCTTTTACTCGCACTATCTTACAATGATGGAAGTAATAAAGAACATCTACAATTTATCATAAAAAGTAGTCTTGGAAATTTAAAAACAAGGGTAGATGATAATGAAGATGCACTACTATTATTTAAGAATAATTGGGAATACATTAAGAAAAATAATTATAGAGAACATGAACCAAATAGATATTTAAACGTACTGTTTTCTTTAACAGACAGCTACAGGAAAAACAATAAAATTGACAGTGCTTACTACTATAATAGTTTAGGACTTAAAGAATCAAACATTTTAGAAGATAAAGCATCTTATTATCATTTTTTGTTAAATGATGGTGTTTTAAACTATGACACTAAAAAATACAGTATTGCTTTTGACACCATTCAAAAAGGGTTAAACCAATTGATTGAGATTGATAATAAACCCAATATTGCAGTTGGGTACTATTATTTAGGAAAACTCTATGACAAACAAGGAAATACACAAAAAGCTATCTCTTATTTTAAAGAAGTAGACACTATTTTTCAAATAACAAATGATGTTTTACCAGAAATTAAAGGCGGGTATAATTATCTCTACAATTATTATAAAATTAACGGGCCTATAGAACAGGAACTTGTTTACTTAGAAAAATTAATTGTAGTTGATAGCACATTAAATAACTATCAAAAGTATTTGAGCCAAACTATTAAAACTGAATATGATATTCCATTATTGATTAATGAGAAAGAGAAAATTATTGAAAGGCTAAATACTAAAAATTCAAATGCTAGTTTTTTGGCAATAATCCTTGCCATTATATCCTTATTCATACTCCTATTTGGTATATATCAATACCAAAGAAAAAAAATCTTAAAAGAGCGATTCAATAAACTTGTTAGTACAAATGAAATCCAAGAACAAAAAACAGAAACTATCAAAGAGAAACAGGCAATAAATATACCTGATTATATTGTTTCTTCTATTATTTCTAATTTAGAAAAATTTGAAACACAACAGCAATATTTAAATATAGACTTAAATTTAAATGAGCTTGCTGCTCAGTTTAATACAAACACCAAATATCTTTCAAAAACAATCAATTATTACAAAGAACAGAGTTTTTCAAACTATCTTAAAGATTTAAGAATTACATACGCCTTTAATATATTAAAGGAAAAAAAGGAATTTAGAAGATATACTATTAAAGCTATTGCTAATGAATGTGGATTTAAGGGGGCGGAATCATTCTCTAAAACTTTTAATAAAAAATATGAGATATACCCGTCTTATTTTATTAGACAGCTTGACAAGTTTGAACAAGATCTTTATCACAAACACTCTATATTCTTAAATGAAGACAAATAACTTTTATATATTTGAATGGCACATCATAATTTTTTTATTTTTGGTAATATTAATCTTTAAATAAACAAGAAATGATACCATTTGAAAAATTCAAAATTGCAAAAATTGAAAATCAATCAGCTATAAAAGGTGGCTCTGGCGATGATGGCGAAACAACAAATAATACAGATACTGAAGTTATAAAGTCATCATTACCTTGTGTCTTGGTTACCAGATAAAAATGAAATCTGTTTCAATATTTATTCAATTAGGGCTATCTGAAATACCTTTAGATAGTCTTTTATTTTTCTTAAATGAAAAGCATTGTTTTCTATTTAGTATTAATATTATCAATATTCTACAGTTGTAAGACTGCTAAAGATTTAATTCCAGTATCTGAGCCATACCACTCAAAAAACAAAAAGCTTAGTTTACAAGAGAAAGAATCATGGTCTTCACTTGATATAGTAGAAGATACTATCCCAGGTATTAGTTTAAACAAAACATATAACTTGATTTTAAAAAACAAAAAAAGCAATCAAGTAATAGTAGCATTATTAGACAATGTAATAAAAAAGGATCATGAAGCACTTGAAAATCATATATGGGTCAATACCAAAGAGATGCCTAATAATGGAAAAGATGATGATGCTAATGGTTATATAGATGATACTCACGGATGGAATTTTTTAGGAAATAATAAAGGAGAAAATATTGTTTATGCAAATTATGAGGCTACACGATTTGTTCGATATTATGATGAGCGATTTAAAAATATCGACTCAGTTAATATGAGCAATAATGACAAAGAAATATACTATCACTATAAACGAGCTAAAGAATACATAGAGAAAGAATTAAAAATAACACAAGATATTGTAGATGGTGGTATTGGCTTAATAACAAACTACAAAGATGCCCTTAAAGAAGTATCTCCTTATGTATTAGAAAAAGATATTAGTAGGAGTCTATTAGATAGTTTAGTTAACGAGAAGCCAGATCTTAGCCAATCTATAACCTTAATCTCTCAAATTTACGCAGCAGATTTATCGCTAAAAGAATTAGAAATAGATTTAAAGAGTTACAAAAACAAAATTAATTATTATCTAAACGTAGACTATGATGATCGAGAAGTGATTGGAGATAATTCAAATGACATAAACGATGTTATTTATGGCAATAATTTAATTTCAGAAAACACAGAAAAACTATCTCATGGTACGTATACTTCGAGATTAATTTTAGGAGCGAAAGATGAAATTTTAATTATGCCTTTAGCAATTTCTGTTTACGGTGATGAGCAGGATAAAGATATAGCCCTTGCTATCAAATATGCCGTAGATAATGGCGCAAAAGTGATTAATATAAGTTCTGGTAAAAGTTTTTCCTTGCATGAAAATTGGGTGGACGAATCAATGAAATATGCAGAAGATCATGATGTTTTAGTTATTACTTCTGCCAGTAATAAAGGGAGTAATTTAGACGATGAAAATATATTTAATTACCCTAATGATACCGATATAAAAGATAATGAAATAGTTGCTAACTTTATTAAAGTAGGGGCTTCGACATATACACTAAGTGAAAATTTAAAGTCAAAGAATTCTAATTATGGTAAAAGAGAGGTGGATATTTTTGCTCCTGGGCATGAAATATATACAGCATCGCCTCACACAGAAAAGTATAAGTACTTAAGTGGAACTTCGTTAGCAGCTCCTTTAGTTTCAAAAGTAGCAGCTCTCTTATTTTCTTATTATCCAACGCTGACCGCAGCAGAGGTCAAACAAATCATTATGGACTCTGGTGTAGAATATGCGATACCTGTTGCCGTGCCTACTGAAGAGAACCCAGACCAATTGATACCGTTTAATGAGCTTTCAAAATCTGGTAAAATAATTAATGCCTATAATGCTTTTATTATGGCAGAGCAAATGATGAGAAAGCATTAAGCTTCTTTATGTTTTTAATTTTTATAATATAGTTGTAAAACCGTATTGATGGAATGAGTAGTAGCAGTTGGCAGGTGAAAATTAAGATCAGTTCTTTATTAATCTGCATTAATTAAACATACTTGAAAATCAAAAATCCGTATCATTTTTTTGACACCTATTGTTTACGTACGCCTACGCTATCGTATACAGACTATCTAACTACTGTAAATAAAGAGCAGCTTTCGGCATCATTTTATGATACTTTATGGAAAAACAAAACCTTTAAAGAGGCTGTATATCTTGCATCTCCTGCTTTTTATGATGAAGCAGAAAAATATAGTACAGATGATACCCTTACACCTCAAAGAAAAAAACAAATACAAAACACATTACTTAAGTATTATGTTAGAGCAGCATCAAGATGTACCCCTTTTGGTTTATTTGCAGGATGCAGTGTAGGTCATTTTAACGATAGGAGTCTCATAACTTTATTACCGCACACTAGCTATAAAAGAGCCACTAGATTTGATATGAATTTTTTAGTAGCCTTTATGCAAACGCTAATAGAAGAACAGCCCATTAAAGAACAACTTACTTGGTTTACTAACACAAGTTTATATGTTATAGGAGATCAATATAGATACATGGAGTATGTCTATAAACATAACCGCAGACATTATAGTCTGGAGGCTGTGATTACATCTTCTCATTTAGATACCCTATTAAAAAAAGCCTCAAAAGGAGCTACAATTACAGCATTAGCAAACAGCATAAGTACTTCAGAAATACCCATTGAAGAAGCAACAGCATTCGTTACTATACTTATAGAAAACCAACTACTTACAAGCGAGATAGAACCCAATGTAACAGGCGATGATTACTTTACACAGATCCAAAAATTATTTGCAAAACTGTCAAACACCCAAGCCCAAGAAGCATTATTTATGGCTTGGAACAATACACTATTAAAGCTTGATATCTCACTAGAAAATGACAGCACACATTACGAAAAATTATATAACGATATTCATGATGTATTTAAAGAGGTTGATAAAAAGTATTTGTTGCAAGTAGATTTGTTCCCAAAAACCAAACACAATACGCTCCACAAAAAAATAGGTTATGACTTGCTAAAAGTGATGCCTTTTCTAAATAGAATAAATAGCACACCTCATAAGACCACAAGACTCAATACCTTTAAAAAAACATTTACAAAAAGATATGAAACAAGAGAAATTCCACTCATTGTAGCACTAGATTTAGAAGTTGGTATAGGTTATAATCAACATATAGACGCCAAAGATGACACTAGTTTTTTAAAGGATTTTAATATTATACCAAAACAAGATACCACAAAATCAATCTCTTGGTCAAAAATAGATACGCTATTATTTAAAAAATTAGAAGATATAAAAACCACAAGCGAGTCTATCATTTATCTCACAGACAATGATCTAATAGACTTTCCTGAAACTTGGAACAATCTACCAGACACCCTGAGTGCTATGGTCGAAATATTAAAAGTAAATGGTGAGGAGCTACTATCATTAGGTTCTTTTGGAGGAGCTTCTGCAAATGATTTATTAGGACGTTTTAGTTCTGGTAACAGTGACATAAAAAAACACACAGAAAATATTGCCGCAGTAGAACAGCAAATCAACAGCAATAGCATCATTGCAGACATTTTACACTTGCCAGAAGCTAGGCTAGGTAATATATTACAGAGAGCTTCTTTAAGTGACTATGATATTTCATATTTGGCAAATTCACTAGCAGATAAAGACAAACAGATTGCTATTGATGACCTGTACATTTCGGTAAAAAATAACCGTGTCATATTGCGATCCAAAAAACATAACAAACAAATTATCCCAAGGCTTTACAACGCGCATAATTATAGAAAAGAAGGAGCACTGCCTATCTATCAATTTTTGTGCGAATTACAAACAGATGAGAAACGAGCCAGTCTATCATTTAATTGGAGTGCCGTATTTACAAAAATTAGTTTTCTCCCCAGAGTAGTTTATAAAAACATCATTTTGTCTAAAGCTAGATGGAAGATTATTTCTAAAGAATATAATGAAGGGGTAACAACTTTAGCAGCTAACAATACATGGAGAACTTTGCATAAAATCTCGCAATGGGTACTATTAGTTGAAGGCGATAATACGCTCCCATTAAACCTTTTAAACACAGCGTGCATTGAACTACTACAAAATCACGCCAAAAAAAACAAATCGTTTATCTTAGAAGAGTTTCTATTTACAGAAGATCTACTTGTAAAGCAAGGTGATAAAGGCTTTACCAATCAATGCGTAATTTCGTTCTATAATAATGAGAAGCTTACCAAGTCAAACCAATTGTAACCTATGGATGTTAAAAGAGATTTTATTATTGGCGACCATTGGTTTTATGTAAAAATATATTGTGGTGTACGTACCTCAGACCAAATACTCACTAATGCTATAGCACCACTTACAAAAAAACTACAAGAGCAAGAGATAATAAGCCATTGGTTTTTTATACGATACAATGACCCTGATTATCATTTAAGAGTACGTTTCTATCTCCCAAACACGACGCTTTTAGGGCAACTCATTAAAGATTTTAACATTGCAATTACACCTTATGTAGACAACCATTTTGTTCATAAAATACAGGCAGACACCTATCAAAGAGAGATAGAACGGTATGGCAACGATTGCATAATTTTTTCAGAAAAGTTATTCTATCATCAAAGTGAGACAATCATACAAAGCATACAAGAACGTAAAGATGACAATCTTTTCTTTTTAGAAACAGTACGCAACATAAACACACTTTTAAACAACTTTAATCTATCTCTTGATGATAAGTTAACTTTTGCAGAAACTAATGCTAAAAGCTTTAAAAATGAGTTTATCATTGGTAAAAATGAAAATACCCAACTGTACAAAAAATATGAAGCATTACACACAGAATTTCTATCACTAGTAAAAGCCAATGTTAAAAGTGACCATGTAGAAGTCTTAAGTATCATTCAAGATATTAAGAACAGTAATGAAAATACATACTCATTACTAGGTAGCTATGTACATATGTATGTAAATAAAGCTTTTAGAAGCAAACAACGTTTTTACGAACTTGTTTGTTATGATTTTTTAACTAGGCATTATAAAACAATAAAGTATACTAAAAAGTAGACAAAGTCAGACCTTTCGCTTCATCAACCAATCTCCAAAACTTCTAAAAGCAGCTTTCTTATCTTCGGATAAATCAATTTTTTCTAGAAGTGCGTTCGCTTTT
>JALZVK010000140.1 GCA_023301005.1 Saprospiraceae bacterium
TCAGAGAGAGATAGGAGAGAGGCGACTAAAAAAATGAATAAGGAAGAATATGGAAAGTATCTTGAAAAAGAACAAGAGGAATATAGAGAAGCGAATAGGGTAGGAGATATTGAAATTGGTAGTCGAGCGAAGACTCGAAATTTTAGTATAGATAAGTTTAAAAATCAATATCCAAAAATATATATGGAATTTTTGCAAGTTATTAAATCTGAATATGTTCAAGCATTTGAATCTTTGAATCAAGAAGTTGATTTTGATAAATATAATAATGCGATAGAGGATAAGTTGAGGTTTAGATGTAAGGAATGGTTTGAGCAGGAAGGGAAGAAGAAGGTGTCGTAAAACTTTTTAAATTTCCAAACATGCAGAACTGCGGGTTTGAAGTAATCTTTATTAAAGTAAGAATTCAAAGATAAATAAGCTTAACATATATGAGTAAAAAGGACAAACTACAAATTTTTGAATTTGAAGGAAAGCGAATTACTTTTGATTTTGGTGATGGGGAGGAGATGATAAATGCGACTGAGATTGCAAAGGCATTTAATAAACGATTGCCTGATTTTACGAGATCTAAGCAAACAAAAGAATTTATAAAAGAGCTTGAAAACCTAATGAATTCAACCGTTGTTGCAGATTCGCAACAACGGCAAAAAGCCATAAAAGTGGTGCAAGGAGGTGATAGAAAAGATTTACAAGGTACATGGTATGAACAAAGATTGGCTTTAAAATTGGCAGCATGGCTAAATCCAAAATTTGAATTATGGATTTATGGAAAGATAAGAGACTTAATGACTAATGGGCAAACTTCTCTTAACGATGAACCAGAAGTAGATATTAAAACATTATCTTTTATTTTTCAAAAGATAAAAGATAATGCAATGGAAATTCATCAACTTTCTGATGTGTTGGATGATTTGAAAAAATTAAAAAAAGAGGAATAAATACCGCCAAAGGCTCAGATGTGCGCTTTTGAAAAATTTAAATAAAAGTAATATTAACTTTTTAGGAGAATGGGAGGCGGCTAATAGTGTAAAAAATTTTAATAAGGTCGGATTCGACCTTATTAAATATCGAACAGGTGATTCAAATTTTAGTATGTCAATAAGTGAATGGGTAAAACAAACACAAGCAATTGGAATAGTATCGGAAAAAGGAAAGTATGGTGGAGTTTATGCTCATAAGGAAGTAGCAATTCAGTTTACAACTTGGTTTAATGCTGCATTCTATGTTTTATAAAATTCTTTACTGAGTTGGCTGCAAAAGATAAAATGAGTGCGGAATTTTATCTAAATAAAATCTTTAATAATACATTAGAAAATGCCCAGCTTTCTAAATTTCTTTTAGATGGACATAAAATAACTGAAGAGGAATAAATTATAAAAAATAACATGAATCAAAAAATCCACATGGTCGATGTCGGTACACAATACCAAAACATCAAATCAGAAATAGACCAAGCTATTCTTGAGGTAGTTGGTTCTTCGCAATTTATCAATGGACCTAAGGTCAAAGAATTTCAAGCTGACCTTGAAAAATTTCTAAATGTCAATTACGTTATTCCATGCGCTAATGGAACAGATGCTTTGCAAATCGCTTTGATGGCATTGGAACTTCAACCAGGTGATGAAGTTATTGTTCCAGCATTTACTTATGTCGCTACTGCGGAAGTAATTGCATTGTTACAATTAACGCCTGTGATGGTCGATGTTGATCCTAATACATTTAATGTAACTGCTGAGATTATAGAAAAAGCAATTACATCCAAAACAAAAGCGGTTGTGCCTGTTCATCTTTTTGGACAAAGTTCGGATATGGAACCGATAATGGACTTGGCAAAAAAACATAACATTTACGTAATCGAAGATAATGCTCAAGCGATAGGTGCTGACTATACTTTTAGTAATGAGACAACTCAAAAAACGGGAACGATTGGACATATCGGAACGACATCTTTTTATCCTTCTAAAAATTTAGGAGCTTATGGAGATGGTGGTGCAATTTTTACCAATGATGAAGACTTAGCACTTAAATTAAAAATGATTGCTAACCATGGTCAAAACATTCGTTATCATCACAAAATGGTAGGTTGTAATTCTCGATTAGATTCTATTCAAGCAGCAATATTAGGGATCAAATTGAAGCATCTTAAAGATTATTCAACAGCTCGTCAAAAAGCTGCGGCTTACTATGATGAAGCTTTAAAAAATATAGATTGGTTACAAATTCCAACTCGTCAACATAATTCTACTCATGTATTTCATCAATACACATTGAAAGTAGGAGAGGGGCAACGGGAGGCTTTAAAAACTCATTTGCAAAATCATGGAGTGCCTTTTGGTGTTTTTTATCCTTTACCATTGTATGAACAAGAAGCGTTTAAAAAGTTTGTTCCAGCAGATTTGAAATTGCCAGTTACAGAGGAACTTTGTCAATCGGTGATCTCATTGCCAATACATACGGAGATGAATGAAGAAATTCAAAATTATATTACAGATTCAGTTTTGAGTTTATTTAAAACTGCGTAACGATTAGGCGTGGCATAGTTTAAAACTGTGTCACGCATACTCCTCCAAAATTTTCCTACCTTGATTTTTTAAAAAGATTAAAATCAAATATAAGTGTCATTGAAAGTAATCATTCCCAATTTTGCAATTCCAGAAGTTAAATATTCTTTTGACTGTTTGTTAAAAGAGTTTTTAGGATTGGAATATAAATTGGAAGTTGATTTAATGGCAGAAGATTTTACAATTTTAAATAATGGTAAAAGCATTGTTATAAAAAATCATTTCTTTAAACAAGAGAATCCTACCTCTTTATTTCATTTAAAAAATATACCTCAAAAAACACCTAAAGGTGTTTTGGATATTGGTAAAATAAAATACCCGATAGTTTCGATTTTTGGAACACCTAAATTCAATAGAGTAGGGGAGACGTTTATTTTGGAAACAGATATAATTGCTTCAACATTTTTTATGCTTACAAGATGGGAAGAAGCTGTCAATCCAAATCGAGATGCACATCAACGATTTTCGAGTAAAGACGCTTTGGTATACAAAAATGAGTTTCTAGATCAACCTGTCGTCAATCAATACGTAGAAATTGTATGGGCATTGTTACAAAAAATCGAAATCACTCAACAACGAAAAAAATGGAATTTTAAAATTGTTCCTACTCATGATGTTGATATTCCATATATGTTTTCTTCTACCTTTTCAGGTTTGAAATCAATAGCTCGACATTTGGTAACGCCAAATACGATTAAAGATGGAATGCAATATTTACAATCTTTTATTTCTGGAAATGATCCTTATGATACGCATGAGATATTTTTAGAAGGTGCGGAACAACTTGGAGTTGAGGCACATTTTTTCTTTATGTCAGGAAGTAGGAATAAGTTTGATCCGAGGGATCAATTGATTTACCCAAGGGTAAATGACTTATTTAAACAAATAAAAAATCGAGGACATTCTATTGGATTTCATCCTTCCTATGAGGCGTATAAAGAACTATCAATTTTTCAAGAAGAGAAAAAACGATTAGAAGAATTTGTAGGGCAAGAGGTGACGACGGGACGGCAGCACTATTTGAGATTTGAAGTGCCAACTACTTGGAATTTGTGGGAAGATTCAAATATGAAATGGGAATCAACTTTGGGATATGCAGATGAATTAGGTTTTCGTTGTGGAGTGTGTTATCCATTTCCAGTATTTGATATTTTTCAGAGGAAGCAATTGAACTTATATGAAAAGCCATTACTCTTTATGGAAGTGACTTTAGGTTTATATTTAAAATTGCCATTGGAAGAAGCTAAAGAAAAAGTAAAAGCATTGTTACAAGAAGTAAAAAAGTATGATGGAGAGTTTGTTTTTTTATGGCATAATTCGTCGATTAACTTTAGCCAATTTTCAAAATATAATTCTATTCTTTTTGATATTTATAGAAATGAAATGTAGAAGTTGACTAGCACTTAAACTATTTGATGAGAATAGAGAATGGTAAAAATTAAAATCCTCTAAGGTTTCTTTAGAAACCTTAGAGGATTAGTAATTTTAATTTTTACAAATATAAAAATTGACGAAGGCAAAATATTATAAGATGGGTCACCTTATAATAACCATCTTTCCAAGACCATTTTTAAAGAACTTATCTGCGGAAGTATTATAAGCCTCAAAAGGTTCTCCATTAGAATTAGTAGCAACAACTCTATATAAATAAACTCCGTTGGCTAATTTAGCTCCATACTCATCTGTTCCATCCCATCTAAAAGGAGTAACATTATTTCCTACATGAATTGGTCCTAATTCCTCAGTTAAAATCTCTCGCACTATTTTTCCAGAAACAGTCATAATTTGAATTTTCATATTTTCAGGAATTTCATCTCCTGTTATGGTAAATACAAATTGAGTTGAAGTAGAAAATGGATTTGGATAATTTAAGATCTTCGAAATGGAAGACTCATTTGTTACTTCAAAACTAACCTTATAAGATAAATCCCCAGATTGATTTCCAGAAACATCTTGAGCTAAAACGACTAATTGATAAGTTCCATCTTGTAATAAAGCAGGACTGAATTCTAATCTTGCTTTGTTGGTTCCGCCTGATGTTGCAGGATAAAAAGTAAGTTGTTCTCCATCAACTGGAATGGGAATTAGATTACCATCTCCAGGTGTTTTCAATAACACTTGAAAAGAAGTAGTATCATCTAACAATAGATATTGATTTTCATCTTTTAAAGTAATTAAAATATTAGGCTTAGATGAAACTAAGTCCCCATCCATGATATGAAATCCATCAAAAGTTACATCCAAAATAGGATTCCGCTCATCAGTACGAATAAAGAAATCAAAGAAACCTATATTATTAAAATGATGTTGTTCTGCTTGATCATTATTAGGATTGGCTTCAACTAGAAGTGTGTTTTTTCTTCCAAAATTTCTAGTATCTACATTTAAATTTGCAATCAAAGTATCGCCTACTATGAGAGGAGATATTCTTTTGAAGATAGTATCTTGATTATTAGATTCATCAATAATAGCATATTTCATCAATATACTATCCATATCAAATTGTCCAATATTTTCAACAGCCACTTTTAACTGAAGTGGTTCTCCTTGATTCAAGGTATCGCTTTGGAAAGCAAAATAAGCATTTGGATTTAGAGCAATTTCAGGTAAACATTCATATAAAACTCTCCAATGATCTAATTGAATAGTTGTTTTATTGACAGTATCTTGAGAATTAAATTGTAATCTCAGATATGGAAATTCTTCTGCATTAATTGCAGCAAGAGAAGTATTATTTGCTACGACATTAGGCATGAGTAAAGAATCATTGCCATTATTATCTATTCCAAAAACATCTACAGAAAATTCATCTAAAGGCAAATTATCTAAAGAACTAGTTTTCCATTCCAATGTTTCCCAATTTCGAGCAGGTCCAATTACAGTTGATTCAATAAATCCATTATCCCAACTACCAGGGATGGCATAGTTGAAATTAAGAACATCATCAATAGTATTAGTTTTTTCTTCTTTTAATGCACCTATTCCTTTTTGATACATAAACACATAAGGAAGAGAACCTGAGTTTTCTAAATCTCTTACTTGAGTAGCACCTTCATCTTCTAGTATATCAAATATAGAAGTACCTAAAGTATTAGCATCAGCAGACCAGTCTTCGGGTAAATAAGATCCAGTACTATTTTGTACCGTATAAAATAATACATAATCGCCATCTACAACTTCATCATTAAGAAAATTAATTAATTGTTGACGTTCATCAGTATTATTAGTAGTAAATCTAAATGCTTCCTCTCCACTAGGAGTAGGTCGATAATTAATATTAACAGGATCAAATACAGCAACATAAACTGCTGCAGCAGGAGTACCAAAATATTTCAATTCGGGGTTGTTGGCAATAAACAACCATACAGGGGCTGTATTAGAGGTAAAAGGTACATCTACAACGAGATTATCAACAGCGATATCTTTAAAGTCATCAATAAACTTAAACAAACCAGTATTAGTCATTTCAATATTAGAGAATCTGTCTTTGGCAAATTGATCTCTATGAGATTGACTCCATCCATCAGCACTTCCAGCAAGATATAAGAAAGAACTATTTCTCCATACAAAGCCTCCTAAAGCAGGATCTGATTCAGGGCTTACTCTCCAATAGTATACAGTATTATTAGAGTAGGCAATATTAGGTTTCCATTTAACGACACCTCCTTTTTGTTCTATCTCAGTTTCTAAAAGAAATGGGCTATCAAAAGTTTCAACAGTATCAATTTGGACTACGTACTTTGCACTTTCTAAGAAGGTAGTCGAAGTAGAAGCCTTAAGTGTTAAGTTAGGATTATTTACTATTCCAAATTCTTTTGGAAAGATAGGAAGAACTTCTTTTGATATAAAATGTACAGTAATACTTTCAGATGCTCCATTGGTTTGGAGTGTATTATTTTCTTCAGCTTGAGGGGCAGGAAACTCAGCAATATTATTTTCTGTATCAATTTCAATATAAAATTCATTAGCACCTAAAGCATTAAAACCAAATGAAGGAATGGTATATTCTAAAGTAGTTGAAAATGTAGGAGCAGGAATTTTATCAGAAACAACTAAAACTCTTTCTGTTCCTTGAGGTAATTTTTGTCGAACTTCTATTACTATTGAATCTTGTACTCCTTGACCAATATTAGCAACATCAAATTTAAGATTAAATGTAGGTTGTTGAATACTTATTGGATTAGGATCAAAAACAACAGAACTACGATCTACGATGTAATCAGGACCTGGTTGAGTTAATAACCTAATTGCAGGATCTCCATTTAGAGTCATTTGAGGTCCTAAATAAGTAATAAAAAATTGAGTATTTTTTATCGCAAGTCTACTAATATCTCCAACTCCTAAACCATAACCCGAACCTCCTAATTGATTATAAAATTCACGACCATACACGTTTAAAGCATTAGAAAAACCAATACCAGTAGATGCAAAAAAAGCAATAGCACCTTTCTCAGGAGTCAACACAAAATCTTCACTAATACCTATTGCCTCTGTATGTATTCTTCCTGAAAAACATCCATAAGAAAACATGATTGGATATCTTCCTTTATTCTCATAAGAAGAAGCATTATCGATACTATAATCAAAACTACCAGTAGATGAATGTCCAAAGAAAGTTAATACAGATATTCCATCATTAATTAAATTTTTCAATTCGTCTGTTTGTGATATTTGAATTGGGTCAGCAGTTTGTTTATAAAATGCAGTAATATCAGAACCAAAGAAATTACTTTCTAAAATAGTTTCCATTCCTTCCAAATAACCTCTTAGTGTTAATTGCTCATTCGGATTACCACCGCCTAAATGGATAGCTCTTTTTTTCCAAATTTTGCTCTCAATAGTTTGATCACCTACTTCCGTAAGTTCATGTTCTATTACTTTATCAAAGTAATTTTTTATTTCTACTCCTGTTTTTGCAGGTAGTCTTCCAATAGAAATAATAGGAGAGAAATCAGTATTACCAGCAAGTAGTAAATTATCAGAACCTCCTAAAGCCCCAAAAGTAGGTACATGAAAAGAATTGTCAGCTAAAGCAGTTATATAATCATTTTCACTTCTTATAGTTTGATATTCTCTAGCTTTTCCTAGTATAAATACATACTTAGGATCTGTCCAATTCTCTTTGATAAAGTGTCCAAAATTTCGAATAGAAATACTATGTCTATTGATACCATAAGAAAACTGATTATACAAGTCTTCTATATCTACAACAGTAGTGACATAGTTCCGACCTGCAGGATTTTGAGTAGCTCTATAATTAGCATATTCTTGAACCCAATTATTTCCTTGGCCATCGTCATATAATTTTTTATTAGAAATAATTATAAATTCAGCATCTAGCTGAGTATAATCAACAAAATCTGTTTGTAATATATTGGTAACATTTCTTACGCCACTTACAACACTTGCTAATACTAACTCTCTTTCTATTGAAGAAGGAGGTAATGCAATATTTACAAAAGTTCCGTCATAAGAAACTTCAATTCTTTGATTATTAGTCAAATCATAAAGAATAGGATCAGCACCTTCTGCATTGAAATTTGATACCTTAAGATATTGAAGAGAATTGGAGGCAGGCATTTTAAAATGAAAATTAGAACTTCCCCCGAAGTCAAATATCCTTGGGTAGGTCAATTGTGCAAATGCAATTCCTGATTTATCTTTATTATCAGAATTTCCTTGAAGTTCTATTTTAACTTCTGAACCTAAATTACTTGTGGTTAAATTATAATCGTGTTGGAAAGTTTTCATTCCATTGATTATATCATTATTCATTAAGGCACCATCTACTAAGATGTTTTGGTCATGAGGAGCACTCCATAGTCCATTAGTAACATATCGAAGACTTAATTTACTTTCAGGTCCACTTGCAAAAATAGAATTTGGTTCTAAAGTAATCTTTTGATTTCTTTTAAAGCTACTTACAAACCCTTCTGTTTTTTCCATTCGAGAATGATAAACAAAGTCTGAATGAATATTTTTACTCCATTTATCAGAAAAGACAATAGAGTCAGTATAAAAGCAATAAGATTCTGGAGTAGAAGGTGCACTTGCCAAATCATTATTGATATCATTTATTCTTTGAGAAGAAACATTACTATTCCAAGTCAAAAAATAAGCACTTGTATCCGAATATAAACTATATTCAGGGTTAGCCATCTCTTCATCGGGAAATTCAAAAAGGTAACGATCTAAATCACCTCTATTTCTTTTTCCATAAAACTCAATATATCCACCATTTCCTATATTTCCATCTGAACTTACATGTATTGGAACTTCCTGACCCATAAAAAATAACTGGAGTTGATTACCTTCTATATTCGAAGGTGCACCTTGAGTTACTAAATTATTATAATCAACTCGGTAGATACCGTCATTTGCTACAGGAATTTTATAGTAGGATTGGTTATATTGAACCCATTCATTACCATAGAGTGTATCTATGCCATTCCACATTTGAGCAGATATAGAAGAAATGAGTGCGAAAAAAATAATAAATAAAGTAGCTACTTTTTTCATTGGTAAATATTTTAAATACATATGTTCAACTTCGAGCTTTAAAATAACAAATTTTAGAGTAAAAAGGATAAATATTATAGAATACATTTGCCTTTTAATAATATTAAAATAAATCAAAATTCGAGCCTTTTATTTGTTTAGGAACCGGATTTGGGGAGAATTTAAGATAGGAGACTTTTATCTTTACAAAAATAACAAATATCTTATCTTAATATTGTAAGATTTACAACAATTCACATTAGTTAAATTAGATTCTTTTAAATATTGGTATTCTATATAAATAACTTTTTAAGGTAAATTGTTTTGCGAAATGTGCTCTTTGAAAAAGAGCAAGAACACAGGTTCGTAAAGTGTATTAAATTAAGATAAATAACTTCTCAAATTATATATTGAATGGGGATTAGGAAATTATTAAGTCAATCTTTTTTTAAATCTTTTTTAGTACTGGCAGGTGGTAATTTGATAGCACAACTTATACAAGTTATTTCTTACCCTTTTGTCACTAGATTTTTTACACCTACAGATTTTGGAATTAAAGCGCTGTTTACAACTATTTTGATTTTGGCAACTACTTTTTCTACAGGTAAATATGAAGAGGCCATACCTATACCAAACTCAGACGAGGAGGCTATTCATATCGTAGGATTAAGTGCCTTATTAAGTGTTCTTGTCGCTATTTGTTTAGGAATATTTTTTTTATTGTTTGGAAATTATTTTTTTCAAAATTATGAAGGATATAATAACTGGGTATACGTTTTTGGAATTCCTATTGGAGTTTTTAGTGTTGGACTTATAAATACTTTTAGTCAATGGCATATTCGGAAAAAGGATTTTCAAATCATGTCAAAAGTAAAAGTCATTCAATCTTCCGCAAAAGCATCTTTTGAATTATATGGAGGATGGATGGGATTTAGTGGTCTGATTTTAATTTGTGGGGTTTTGATAGGAATGGGTTCAGGTTTCTTTACCTATTTGAAATACTTCTTAAAACAAGTACAGAACCTTGGAATTCAATTGAAACAAAGTTTTAGCAAAGCACAATTAATATCTACATTATACCGCTTTATAAATTTTCCAAAATTTGCAATTGCTTCTGGCTTAATTGATCGGCTTAACGTTCATTTACCAATCTTATTTTTTACATTATTCAGTACTATGGAGGTACTCGGACATTACTCAATTGTTGTTTTACTTGTAGCTATTCCTAATGTTATTTTTATTGAATCAATATTAAAAATATTTCATTCAGAATTATCAAATAAATTGAATTTTGAAAAACACCAAATCATGGACTTGTTTTTTAAAAATGCTTTTATTGTTACAGGTATCTGTTTGATAATCATTTTTTGCTTTTTCCTTTTTGGTAAAATATTTTTATTATTCGCATTTGGAAATCAATGGGGACTTGCGGGCGAATTATTACCTTATTATAGTATAACTCTACTAGGTGCAGGATGGTTTTATATTTCGTTATACGTATTTACTTTGTTAGAAAAGCAAAAGTTATTTTTGTATTACAATTTTGGTAAGTTGTTATTTTTAATCTTAGGTTTTTATTTTTGTTGGCATTTGGAATTCTCAAGTTCTAGTGTAGTGAAGACCTATTCTATAGGCTTAGTAATACTTTCTTTTTTACAATTAGGAGGAGCTTTTTTGCAGTTACGCTTATTGGTTAGTAAAGCATAAAAATCACACTATAAAATTTTCAATATTGGATAAAGAGATTACGGATAAAAATGAATTAACAAAAGATAAAAACATTCTGTTTTTATGCAGTTGGTATCCATCAAAAGTTAGTCCTTTTAATGGGAATTTTATTTTTAAACATGCTCGTAGTGTCGTTAAAAATGGAGTTCCAATAACAGCTCTAAGTGTCTATGAAGATTTATCAATCAAAAAGAAAATTGAAATCGAAGAAGGAAAAGTAGAGGGTGTCAAACATATAATCATTTATTACTCTTATCCCTTTAAGATTTTTAAATATTGGTATAAATTCAAAGCTTACTTACATGGCATTCAATATTTCCAAAAAAAACGAGGTGCAATAGATTTGATTCATGTTCATGTTTTATTTGATGCTGGATTTATTGCATGGTGGATGAATATAATAAAACAAACACCTTATTTAATAACAGAACATTCCACTATATTTTTACCTTATCATCCGAATCATTTTTCGAAATTTTTAAAACCATTTATTCGAATGGTTTTAAAAAGGAGTAAATACTCCTTACCTGTATCGCATGATTTAGCTCGTCAAATCAAGAAGATATTTTCGAAAACACGAACCAAAGTTATTCCTAATGTAGTGCAAACAGATCTTTTTCTTTCTCCGAAAAAAAAGGAACCAAAATCAAAAATTAGATTTTTACATATTTCAAATTTTGCACCCCAAAAAAATATTCTAGGAATACTAAATTGTTTTAAAAAATTAAGTGAGCAAAGAAAAGATTTCTCTCTAACTTTGGCTGGAGATGGAGACTTGAAAAAATTAAAGCAAATGATTCATAAGTTTAATTTTCCAAAAGGCTTAGTTTCTCATCAAGGCAAAATGGACGAACAGCAAGTGGCAGATAATTTTAATACTCATGATGCATTTGTATTGTTTAGTGATTACGAAAACTTACCCTGCGTACTTGCTGAAGCACAAGCATGTGGAATGCCTATTATTGCGACTGATGTTGGAGGAGTTAAGGAGATGGTGGATTCTTCTGAGAATGGAATTATTATTAAAAATAGAGATGAAAAAGCATTGTTAGAAAGTTTGAATCAAATGATAGATGATTTTGGAAAATATAATCGGAATCAAATTAGAGATAAAGCAATTGAAAAATATGGAGAAAGTGCTGTTGGAAAACAAATGATTTCTATTTATAATGAAATTTTAAATTCAGAATTATGATAAAAAAAATATTCAATAGAATATTTAGTATCAATACTTTACTACTTTTATTTTCTACCATAATTGGATTATTGTTGGCTGAGTTTTTAGTTCGGAAATATTCACCTCGACATAATATTTGGGATTATAAAGTGGCACTAGTCCAAGATGGATTTCGGATGTCATGTATTCCAAATTCCACATTTCAACATACCAATCAAGAAAACGAATATGATGTAGAAGTTTTAATTGATGAAAATGGATTTAGAGATCAAAAAGATATAACAACTTCAGAAGATAAGGATATTATTCTTTTAGGTGATTCTTTTTCTTTTGGCTATGGTGTGACTGAATCAGATCGATTTGGAAATATTTTACAAACTATGATACCAGATAGTATTTCCATTTATAACATTGCTAATCCAAACTGTCATTTTTTAAATACTAAGGCAAACCTGAACTATGCAAAAGAAAAAGGACTAAAAGGTCAGAAAATGATCTTTGCAGTTTGTATGGAAAATGATTTATTAAATTATAAAAATGTCAAAATTCCAAAACCATCCAAATCGATAAATATTAAAAAATGGCTTCATGAAAATTCAAGTTTAAAAGCTTTTGTTGGAGAATATATACATAATAGTGATATCCTTCAAAACGCTTTCATTGCACTTGGGGGTGTTAATGATAACAGCATATTTAAAGTTTCAGATGAAGTGATTGAAAGTTCTGTAAATGAATTAATAACGCAAATAAAAGATTATGAAACGTTAGTAGTAATTATTCCTTCACGATATCTTTGGGAAGAAGAACATAAAGCTATAGCTTTAGAAAATCACAATAAATTTATTCAACGATTAATAGAAAAATCTCTAAATGTATTGGATTTAAAACCTTTTTTTGAAAAAAAATCTGAGAATCCATTAAAAGAATTACATTTTGATTTTGATGGACATTGGAATAAAAAAGGTCATCAATTAGCTGCGGAGGCAATTGCGGAATTATCACTTTTTTAAAATTAAATTTATCTTGAAGTCTCATTCTAAATCATCCATTTTTCTAATTCTTTCCTTTTTGTTTTTGGGATTCCTTTTTATTTGGGGAAAAATCATTTCTTCAGAACCATTATATGACATGGATATGGTGGCTTATATGGGAGTGATAACTGAAATGGAAGAAGATAATCCTCAGAAAATTCATCGAACCGTGTTTGATGAAATGAAAAAAGAGCTTTCGGATTCTATGTATTTAGAATTGACTACAGGAGTAAGGTATCGAACTGCTTACCATGATGATGCAGAATTATATTATGGGCATTTGAGTTTTTACAGAGTGAAGCCGCTATATACTCGTATGGCTCATTTGTTGAATAAATCGGGACTAACACTTATTCAGTCTTTGCTATGGGTATCGATATTGAGTTTTTGGGGGATTGGAATGTTATTTTATTATTGGGTTGGAAAACATTTATCTCCATTGATAGCCTTTGGTATTTCCATTTTAGTCATGATGTTAGCACCTGTGGCGGACTTGGCAAGAGATATTACACCTGATGCATTATCTATTTTTTTAGTATTGAGTTCGATGTATGCATTTTGTTATTTGCATCGTGGATGGTTATTTGTAATTATAATGTTAGCAATTTTAGCGAGGGTAGATAATTTTATTTTGGCAAGTGTGATAGGCTTTGTTTTATTTTTCAAAAAATCAGAAATCAATAACGAAAGAGGATGGGGGATAGGATTAATTTTGATGGGAGGAGTTTTATTTTTAACAATTCCTCATTTGGTGGGTAATACAACGGAATGGATAGGGAAATTTTCTCACACCTTTTCCATAAAACAATACATTTCCGAATGGATTTTTTCTATCAATGCATTTCGATATTCTCATTTTCATTTGTTGCTTGTTTTAGGAATTATTTTATTTCCATTATTGCGATTTTTAGATGCGCTACATTTGAGGATTTTAGCGATTATATTTTTAACGATGTCTATTAGATTGGTTTTGTTTCCTTCTTTTCAAGATAGATTTTTTGTTGGGTTTGAGTTGGTGTTGATTATTGTTTTGGCGAGGTTGATGGAGAGTAATTTAAGTAAGATTAATTATTCTAATAGTTGATTCTTATCAATCAATTCAATTACTTTATGTGCTAATTTTTGATGACCAGATGAATGAATATGAGGATCTAAATAGAAGTAATCATTCTTTTTTAATAACTCATTAGCGTCAAATAAATAGATATTTTCATTTGGACTACTATCATAATATTCTTTGATTGCAGAAAATTTTAAATCTATTGAAACGGAATTAGCTAAATGGAAAATAATAATCTTACCCTTATATTTCTCTTGAATTAAATTAACAATTTCGACAAAATCTTTTATCCAAACTGTCTCTGGTATAATGGGAATATGGTTGTAATAAAACCAATTTGAAAAACCAGTAACAGAACGAATCATTTTTGATAGAAACTCAAACGTCCATTTAAGAGGGAAGTAGGAATGTTTTAATTGGTTAGTTCGTTGTGCAGCCTCATAGGCTTCAAGAGAAGATATATTTAAACTGAAATTGTTTTGGACAAATTTTCTATTTTCTATTACATCATTTTCACAAAATTGAATAATTAATAACTTACAAGAGTCTAATTTGATTTTGTTTAAAATCAAATATTCTCTTGCTGTACCATATGAAGAAATACCTAAATTGAGTGTTCTTTTTTGAGTTTGTTTTTCAATAACAGATTCAAAACAATCTTCCTTTTCCGTTCCCCAGCCCATTGTAAAAGAATCTCCAATACATACAATTTCAGGATACTGAAGTGATAACTCATCATCTCGTACTCCAAGACTATTGATAAATATTTCATTTTGAAATTCTAAATTTTTAAAAGAATGATTTCCAGGTTTCAACTTATAAAATAATTCTTTATCATAGGTTGCTAATTTAGGATCATATTGAATACTATTTACTGTTCTTGTTTTATAGATATATTTAAATTGGATCTCTAAAAAATAAGGCAAAGTTCCTCCATTTTTCACAACTGCGAAACATCCGCATAAAAATATTTCACTTATCAAAAACAATAAAATTACATATCTAAATTTTAGCTGTAAAGCTCTAGAAGAATAATATCCAAATAATATAAAACCACTTATAACTAGTATTTTATAGAATTGAACAGCTAGATAATGAGATGAGAATCTTTCTGCAAAAAAAATAGGCATACTTAAAATAAGAATTGCAGAAATAGAACCAACAATGTTAGAATAATTTTTCAATAGAATATTAACTTTTTTGAAACGGATGTTTTGCTAACGCAACTTTCGCCAAAGGATGATATTCCCCTTTCAACCCAATTGGTTCTTGATGACGAATATCATAAACAATCTCAATTGCCTTCCTCGAAGTCCCAATTCTAAAACCATTTCCTTTTAAAATCTCTTCATAACTTCGAGTGTGCAATTCTGTAAAGCCGCCACTAAATTCAAACTCTTGATTTTCAATTTGGATAGAACGATAAGTTCGGATTCCTTTTTCTTTAAGTTGCTCAGGAATCAAATCATAATTGATACTCAAAAACCAACGCACATTAGCTCGTTCCAATTCTAAGAAACCAGCAGAACGATCATGAGTATGAATATTCACTGTACTCTTTTTTACATCTCCAAAAATCCAAGTGAGCATATCATAAAAATGAACGCCAATGTTAGTAGCAATTCCTCCTGACTTACTCAAGTCGCCTTTCCAACTTGCATAATACCAATTCCCTCGCGAAGTCAAATAAGTTAAGTCAATATCAAATATTTTATCTTTAGGAGCAGCTTCAACTTGTTTCTTTAATTCAATTACACTTGGGTGAAGACGAAGTTGTAGTATATTATAAATATGTTTTCCAGTCTCTTTTTCTGTTTCTTCGAGTGCCTCAATATTCCACGGGTTAAGCACAATTGGTTTTTCACAAATCACATCAGCGCCTTGTCTTAGCCCAAATCTAATATGAGCATCATGCAAATAATTAGGGGAACAAATACTTACATAGTTAACTGGATTTCCTTTGCGTTTTAATTTTTCGAGATGTCGATCAAAACGTTCATACTCAACAAAAAAAGAAGAGTCTGGAAAATAACTATCAATGACACCAACAGAATCAGAAGGGTCTAATGCCGCAACTAAATTGTTATTAGTTTCTTTTATCGCCTTCATATGTCGAGGTGCGATATATCCTGCCGCGCCTATCAATGCAAAATTCTTCATGAAATTTTTGTTACGTTATTTTCCTTGATTTGGTATTTGTCTCCATTCCCAGAGCATTCTGCAATTCCATTGTTATCAAATTCTAATCGTTCGCCAAATTCACTCATCCAACCTATTTGTCGAGCAGGTACGCCGACCATGAGCGCGTAATCAGGTACTTCAAATTTGATAACTGCTCCTGCACCAATGAAGGCATATTTTCCTATATTATTTCCGCAAATTATTGTAGCATTAGCACCTATCGAAGCGCCTTTTCTAACAATAGTTTTACGGTATTCATCTTTTCTGATTACTCCACTTCGTGGATTATATACATTGGTAAATACCATCGAAGGTCCTAAGAAAACATTGTCTTCACAAATCACACCTTCGTAAATGGAAACATTATTTTGAACTTTTACATTATCTCCTAAAACTACTTTTGAGGCAACAAATACATTTTGTCCTAAGTTGCAGTTTTTTCCAATAATGCAATTGGGCATAAGATGACAGAAGTGCCATATTTTTGACCCTTTGCCTATTGTACAACCTTCATCGACATAGGCTGATTCGTGAGTGAAGTAATTATTTTTAGTCATTATTTTTTATAATTCTTTAAATAATTTTTTCAAGATGAGTTATAAATGTATTCATTTGAAAATCCCACGCAAATGTATTTAGTTTTTCCTTAGAAATGGTACGAGTGACGCTTCCTTTTTCTATCCATTCGTGATAATTTTTTAAAACAAAAGATTCAACTAAATTTTGATTATCAGTTTTATCATAAGCAATTAATCCTGCATGAGTTGTACTAAATATGTTTTCAAATTCTTTATCTTCAGTACCTTTTATAATTAACAAAATAGGATTTTGAGCAATTAAGTATTCGTAAAATTTAGCAGTTAAAATTCCTTGTTGTTTTTCAGTTGCCCAACTTAGTAACAAATTGATATGACTTTTTTGTTGAATCTCCTTTGCTTGCTCAATTGGCAAAAAACCATTGACAACACTAATCTGTTGAAGATCAAAATTATTTATCCAAGATGTCCAAACTTCTTTTTCCTTTCCTGCGTACATTAATTGGATTTTATTAGCATCAATTTCTTTTTTATCTATTAAATTTTTTAATGCATTTAAAAGTAAATCGGCAGATTGATATTTAGGATAAATAGAACCTGTATAAGCAATTGTAAATTTATCATAAAACGAGTTGGCGCTTAAAGGAAATTGATTGGAGGCAATTCCATTTCTTAATACGTAAGTCTTGGAAGTATATTGTTGTAAGTTTTTTTCTAAACCAGCAGAAACAGTAGTCACTACATCTGCCTTTTTTAAAACTCTTCTATTAAACCATTTTTGAATCTTTGGAAAAAAAACATTCTTTCTTATTTCATCTACATGTAAATCTCGAAAGTCTGCTATCCAAGTTAATTTTGGATTCCATTTTTTTAATAAAAAACAAATGAGATGATCCGAGTAAGGTTTATAAGAAGAGAAAATCACTTCTATATTTTGTTCTCGGATTAATCGTTTGCCTTTAAAAAATCCACCCATAATATAAGTCAAACCTCCATCGGCAAGAAAAAGATTAAACGGAAAAGAATAACTGAGTTTGCTTAGAAATTTAACAAAATTACTTTCTTTTTTAGATTGTTGAACACCTGTTGAGTTATTGTTTTTTTTAATTAAAAATCGACGTAAATCCCAAGTCCAAATCTCAGTAGTTTTACTATCATCGAAATTATAATCTTCTTTTGGGAAAAGATGTCGATTAGAAGTAGTCATAGCAAAAACCTCTTTAAAATATTTTTGAGCTTCTATATGGAAATTAGAAATACGAACTCCTGCAACCGTTTTGATAGGAGGTAAATAGTAGGAAATTATCAGAAGTTTTTTATTCGAGTTTTTCTCCATAAAATCTTAATCTAGATAAAGATTATACTAGCTTTAAATGGTTTATAGGTGAGATTTAATTAATATATATATTATCTTCAAATTTGACGGCAAAGATAAGTAATAAATCACTCAAAGAGTTGTATCAAAATTTGTTCACGGGAATCAAATTAAGTAATTTTGCCATTCAAATTTAAATCAATGTACCAAGAACTTATTGTAAGAGAAAAAAAAATATCCGTAATAGGATTAGGCTATGTAGGATTACCTTTAGCATTAGAATTTGCTAAAAAATTTAGCGTAATAGGATTTGATATAAATGAATCTAGAGTTCAAATGATGAAGCAAAAAGAAGATCCGTCAAAGGAACTTCCTTCTGAAGCGTTTGAAAATAAAGATATTCATTTTACTTCTAATCCCGAAGACCTTCGTGACGCACATTTTCATATCATAGCTGTACCGACTCCAGTTAATGAATCAAAGGTACCAGATCTAACTCCCATTTTAAGTGCATCTTCCGCTATTGGGAAAATTCTAAAGAAAGGTGATTATGTTATTTTTGAATCTACAGTTTACCCAGGTTGTACAGAAGAGGATTGCCTACCTTTATTAGAAAAAGAATCAGGACTAACATTAGGAAAAGATTTTAAAATTGGATATTCACCTGAAAGAATTAATCCAGGTGATAAAAAACGAACGATTGCTACAATTTTAAAAATCGTATCAGGTAGTGATGATGATGCATTGGAACAAATCGCTAAAGTATATAGTGAAATTATTGTTGCAGGAATTCACAAAGCTTCAACTATTAAAGTTGCTGAGGCTGCCAAGGTTATTGAGAATACTCAACGAGATTTGAATATTTCATTGATGAATGAATTGGCAATTATCTTTGATAGAATGGGGATTGATACTAAAGCGGTATTGGAAGCAGCAGGAACGAAATGGAATTTTTTAAAATTCTCACCAGGACTAGTAGGTGGACATTGTATTGGAGTTGATCCATATTATTTAGTACATAAATCAAAACAAGTAGGTTACGACCCCCAAGTCATTCTTAGTGGAAGAAGGGTCAATGATGGAATGCCAGCATACGTCGCTAAGCGTCTTGTTAAAATGTTAATTGGAAAAGGCAAAAGTCCTTATGAATCCAAAGTCCTTATCATGGGAGTTACATTTAAAGAAAATGTTTCTGATATACGTAATTCCAAGGTAATAGATATGATTCGAGAGTTAATGCAATATTCTATCAATGTACATATTACAGATATTCATGCTTCTCCTAATGAAGTTGCTCATGAATACAAATTAACATTGATAGATAATATTTCTGATGATTATGATGCCGTAGTGGTAGCAGTAGGGCATGATGAATATTTAAAATATGATTTAAAATATTTTAAATCAATAATGAAAGATCAACCTATACTATTTGATATTAAGGGGATGTATCATTTTGAGGAAAACGACTTGGAATATTGGAGATTATAAAATTATGAAAAAGAAAAGAGTATTATTGACAGGTGGAGCGGGCTTTATAGGTTCTAATATTATTCCTGCTTTATTAAGAGATGATCGAGTAAGTCATTTGCGAGTTTTGGATAATTTATCAACAGGGAATAGAGGGAATATTGAAGAGTTTTTTAATCATCCAAAGTTTGAATTTGTATGGGGAGATATTAGAGAGTTTAATACTTGCTTGGAGTCATGTCAAGATATAGATTTAGTTTGTCATCAAGCTGCATTAGGTTCTATTCCTCGTTCCATCAAATCTCCATTGACCACTAATAATGTCAATATTACAGGGACACTTAATATTTTTACGGCAGCGAAAGATTCTAAAATTAGCAGAGTTGTTTATGCTGCATCTTCATCTACTTATGGAGATAGTACCGCACTTCCCAAAAGAGAACACATTGTAGGAGATCCAATTTCTCCTTATGCCGTTACTAAATTAGTCAATGAATTATATGCTAACGTATTCGCAAAACTCTATGATATAGAATTTATAGGATTACGTTATTTTAATGTTTTTGGAAAAAAACAAAATCCGCACGGAGCTTATGCCGCAGTTATTCCACTTTTTATAAAAGCTATTTTAGAAAATAAATCTCCAACAATTAATGGAGATGGAACACAAAGTAGAGATTTCACTTATGTAGAAAATGTAGTTCAAGCAAATGTAAAAGCATTGTTTTGTACTAATCCAAAAGTGGTTAATGAGGTCTTTAATATTGCTGTAGGAGAACGGACTAGTATCAATGAGCTTATTGAAATTTTAAAGAAAACAGCTCAAAGTGATTTACCAGTTATATATCAAGCGGAGAGGGCAGGAGACATAAAACATAGTCTTGCTGATATATCGAAAGCTAGAGAGTTATTAGATTATGATCCTAAGATTGATGTAAAAAGTGGATTGGAAGAAGTGTATAAATGGTTTAAATCGGAGATGAAAAGTAAGTGATTTTTTCATTAAGCTTTTTTTGATTGTATAAAAACTAAAAAATCAGAACTCATCCAAGAAAGTAGAGTAGGGGAAGAAATATTTTTTTTTAAAAAATTAGCAAGGGAAATA
>JALZVK010000141.1 GCA_023301005.1 Saprospiraceae bacterium
ACTCAAAAATCAAATTAAGAACTGTACGACTTACAAAATGATGTCTATCCTAAAACAGAAACAGTTTACTTTCAATTGAAAGTAAACTGTTTCTATTTTCTATACAGTCTTGATTTTTTTGTAACTTTTTTTATCAAGAAAAAAAGTTAAGTTAGAAGATTTACATATTGTGTGTAACATGAGTTATTAATTACCAACTGAAGTTGAGAAGTTGTTCTAAAATAGAAGATAGTCATTAGATATTTTGAGTAGAGAGTAGAGATCATTTTATTGAGGGAAAAGAGAATCCATACAGTAATCTCTACTCTGAATAAACGACCGTTCACCGTCAACCGAACGACCTCAACTGAAGTCGGCAATCACTATTTTTTATAAAAAATCACTTTATAAAAAAATATATACTTAATATGGTTATGTAATTTCCCCCAATTCAACTAATTTTAGGACTACTAAAAAAACAGTCTATGAACTACGGCATTTGCCCATTAAGTGTAGTCCCAATTAGAAGTACTTCCTCAGATACAAGCGAGATGGTTTCTCAATTGCTATTCGGAGAAATGGTGGAAATATTAGAACGCAGAGGAAAGAATTGGTCAAAGGTAAGATGCATCGCCGATAATTATATAGGCTGGGTCGACACCAAACAAATCAAACCTATAACTCCTGCCGAGTTAGAATCTTATCAGAAAAATTTTGCAGTAAGTATCGAATTGCTTCAAGGCGCAATGACTGACGGTCATTATGTACCTGTAACTATAGGTGCAACGCTTCCGCAGTTTGATGGAATGAATTTTAGTTTGGATGGTTCGAGTTATACTTTTAGTGGTCAAGCGATAGTTCCTTCGGAAATCAAACCTGACGCAGAATTATTAGTGAAAATTGCTCGTCGATATTTATATGCTCCATATTTGTGGGGAGGTCGAAGTCCTTTTGGTATCGACTGTTCTGGTTTTACTCAAGTGATATTTAAATTGATAGGTATTCAATTACCTAGAGATTCTTCGCAACAAGTAGAACTCGGTGAAATGGTTGACTTCGTAGAACAAGCACAAACTGGTGATTTAGCTTTTTTTGAAAATAGAAAAGGAAATATCACTCACGTAGGAGTATTGTTAGATGATGGAAAAATAATTCATGCTTCGGGTCAAGTTCGAATAGATAAGATTGACCATTATGGAATTTTCAATGTAGATACTGAAAAATATACTCATAAATTAAGAGTCGTAAAAAGAGTACTTCCTACTTTACCTAAATCTGATAAAAACAAATCTTCGGACGAAGAAGAAATTACTAATCAGATTGAAATCTTTTAAAAGTAATTAGCGTATTTAATTTTTATAAAAAAGAAAGCCAAATTTTCAGAATGAAAATTTGGCTTTCCTATTTTGTCTAATTACTTATTTCACAGCAATAACAACAGGCACCGCACTAACTTCCACTTTAATTTCTCCATTCTTATAAATAGGCGTTGAAATTTTTTCTCCCTTAGGATTTTTTCCTTCCAACTTCCAAGCACTCGTAGGCGCATAAGGAGATTCAAATTTAATAGTAGAAGTAGTGTTATCCTCCGCATCAATAGGTTTCCAAGCAACAATATGAGTTGCCTTTCCATCTTTATCACCAATCACATAAACCCATGCCTCATCATCTTCTTGAAGTGCCATCAAGTGATGTTTGTCGCCGATATGATGTAGCATCGCTTGCCAAGCGATGTATGCTTTTTTAATTTTAAAATCAGTAGTCAACGAACTCACCAAACCTGAACGAGTAAATAATGACGACTCTTTATTTTCATTGGCGAAGAAATACCAAGTCGCTCTATCCACTCCAGTTCTCGCCAACATCAATGCACCTCTTACTGCGTAAAGTGCCTGCGCTCTTTCCGTAACACATTCGCCATGAATACATTCTTCCGTACCTCCGTCAGAATCCCAGCCCCATTCCGAAACATAAATCGGCAACTCAGGTAAGTTGTGATTTCTAAAACGAATCATATTTAAAATCGCTCTAGTACCATTATAAGGATGTTCGGGATGCGTCGCAATTTGTTCCCCATTTTCATTATAAGACCAAGGCGTTAAGTGCGTATTGATTGCATCAATATAATTTTTGACTTCAGGAGTAACCCTTGCGCCAATGTAATTTTTAAATTGACCTTCATATTCATTCGCAGGGAAAGCAGCTTGCAATGCACATGGAAGCACGGTGATTTTTGGATCGCCCTCTTTGATTCCTTTCGTCATTCCATGTAATATTTTTTTATAAAAATCTGCTTCATAATACCAAGGCTCATTTCCTGCTTCAATAGATTCGACCATTCCAGTTCCTAATGTAGGACCGAAATGTTGAGCAAAAAGAAAACCGAATTTATAAGCAGACTCATAGGGATTGTTCCATTGATCACTTGGAATATCTCGAAATAAAATACTCGCTTGAAGTTTCATATCACCTTCTGTCCAAGTTTTATATTCTCTGTCCCAATCCAACCACCAATTAGTTTCAGTACCTTTTCCATCCGCCATTTTTACATAGTCAGGAGCATTATCAGGATCCATGACATCCCACATTAAGAAATGATAATTACGAGCATGACTAGAAATTTTTTCAAATAAATCAGCACCACGACCTTCAGGTACGAGGTCTGAATATTTTTCAAAACCCCAACCCCAAATTCCATTTACTCCGAGTATATCATTAAATGTATTTTTGTTAGTCGCATCTTCTGGCATTTTTCCATAAGGACCATATTTATCATACACATCAAATTCCCAAATAAAAACACTTCCCCAATCTTTCTCTTTTACGCCATGTTCCAATCTAACATATCGAGCGGGTAGGGGAGGATTGATAATTGTAGTTACCGTTTGCAAAGCATTCGGATCAAGGTCTTTTATTTTTCTCCAATTTTTTCCATCTACACTAATAGACAGCGCACTCGAAACAGCCGCATCCGTACCAGCCCAATGTCGAGTATCTACCCAACCTACTTTTTGTACTTTTCCCAAATCAACCATTGCCCATTCTTTTGGAGCTGATTCGAGCGCAGCAATTTCCCATAAAGAAAATGGTTGCTTAGATTTTATAACAATAGTCTTAATAGATTTGGCATCTACTCGAAATCTTAAAACTTGATGGTCATCTGATTTTTTATAATTTCCAACAGGTTCGAGTTGATTATTTTTTTTAATAAAAACATCAAGCGGAGCTTGAACATTGCCAGCACGTACAACTATAGATTGTATGTCTTGAGGTTGTTGAAAAATGACTTCTATAAATGCTTCACCGTTGGCAAGTCCAACATTGGCAGAAGTGGAATTAGGATTTCCATCAGTTGCATAAGTTGGATTTGAAATTTTGGAAGCACGGTAATTATTCTTTTTGGAAAAATGACCAATCAAAAAATTTTGATCAGGTCGAGAGATAAAGTTAGTTGGAAAAGGTTGACCGCTTTGCCAATGTGATTCTTTTTTCTCATCGATAATTTTAGCACTCATTTCTGGATTAGAAGATGCAGAGGTTTTCCCTCCAACAGTTAGAGATGGAATGACTCCAGCATCAGGATTCCAACCTTGTTTGATAGCTCGTTGAGAAATGCCATAATTATTAGAGACAATTTGAGCAGTCGCCGTTTCATTTTGAGAACAGGCGGAAAAGAATTGTATAAAAGCAAAAAGGAAAAGCGTTACATTTTTCATAAATAGTTTATTGTTTTAATCTAAAAAATAATAATAACATTTGAGAAAACATTTTCTTTAAAACAGTACGACCTCTCTGAGGTCGGAATTCATTTTTAATTTAAATCTAACATACTGTGACCACGCTGTGGTCATCGAATTAATTGTGAATGACCACAGCGTGGTCAAAGTATGTTAGAAAAAAAGCAAATCAATATTTCTGACCTCAGAGAGGTCATACTGTTTGTCTAACTAATCAAGTGACAAAATAATATGTAAGTAACTATAACTAAAATAATTCACCCTAAAAACGGGAATTTATTATTTGACCGTTACTAATTGATTTGTGGGAAAGCTGAAGTGCAGATGAACATTTAACCATTTTTTAAGGAAAATATTTTAATCATTCCTTTATCTTTGAAAAAACAAGTAGAATTACTTACACCTCCTATACTTTGACAAAACCAATAACCATAAGGCTTTAAGTTGCTAAACATATATAATTTTTTATAAAATTCTCGGCATTGTTATTGGAATTTAGTTTATTTGTATTGTATTTAATCCAACCGTAAACTGAAAACAGGGAGAAGTGCTAAGAATTGAGAGATTTTTATAAAATAACCTCCTACATCCTCTAAACTATTTACCCTCTAAAAATCTTAAAATTCGATTTGCGAATTTTATAACACGTTTAAGCTCTTTTAACGTTAAGAGCTTGTTAGGGAATTAGATTTTGAGATAAAAATGTTCATTTTTTGATGAAACGATGCGAAAAAATAGGAACATAGTCTACGCTATTTGACTTTTTTTTCAAAGAAGTGTCATCAAAAAAAAGGCGTTTTTAGCCGAAATATAATTTCCCAACAAGCTCTAAATAAATTGTTATCAACTTAAATGCGTCCTTATTTATTATTAAATCCCAACAGTTATCTTATGTTGAACAGAACTTTAATTGTAATTGCAGCTCTTTTTTTAGCCTCGTCAATTCATGCTCAGAAATGGGAAAAGTTGAATAACGAAGTGCTCAATTATTTAGGAAGTGGTGATTACCAAAATGCGCTCGTAGTTGCAACCAAGGCTAAGGATATAGCTAAAACTGAATTTGGAGAAAATCATGCTGATTACTCTGCAAGTTTGCATAACCTTGCTAGCGCACATAAAAAATTAGGCGAATACACACCTGCTGAAGGTTTGTATTGGGAAGCCTTAAAAATTGACAAGCAAGTTTTGGGTGTCAAACATCAAAATTATGCTTTAAGCCTTTTCGGCTTAGCCAATCTTTATAAATTAAAAAAAGACTTTGCAAAAGCAGAATCAATTTACATTGATGCTTTGGAAATTATGGAGCGAGCAGTTTCTGATCGTCATCCTGATTATGCATTGATTTTGAGTGATTATGGAGATTTACAAACGGAGTTACAGAATTATAAAAAATCTGAAAATCAACTTCGTAAAGCTAGAGATATTACCAAATACTCTGTAGGAGAATCTCATCCTGATTATGCAAGTGTTTTATTTAATATTGGAAAATTAAATAAAGCTCGTGGAAATATTTCTAAGGCGGAAGACATTCTAAAAAAATCTTTGACATTATATGAAGGTCAATTAGGAAAAGCGCATCCTGATTATAAAGATTGCAAACGATACTTGGATAATCTATATGATCCGATTTATCAATTATATAAACCTGCTGCTTCGGAAGCTCTTGTTACTGCAACGACTGATGTAAGTACGACCACAACAGTTCCTGATGTTGATGTTTCAGAATTGACTAGAGAAGGACCTATCACTACTATGCCAAGTGATCTTCCTAAAACAGAAATGCCAAAAACGGAAATGCCTGTTACCGAAGTTCCTAGAACTAGCATGCCGAGTACTGAGATGCCAAAAACCGAAATGGTTAAAACAGAAATCCCTACTACTGAAATGCGAAATGTAGAAGTAGAAAAACCAGTAGAATCTAGGGTGATAACTGAAGCACCACCTGTAGTCGAAGAGCGTCCTGTTATTACACAACCTATATCAACGCCTTCAACTCCAAAAGTAAAAACGTGGAATGACTATAGTCTTGAAATGGATCAACATACTCTAAGAGGTGATCATACTAGAGCAATAGCTGTAGGTGAAACGGCTCTGAAAATGATCAAAAAAGACCAAGGCGAAAATAACGAAAACTATACTTGGGTATCTTTGAAATTAGCAGATAGTTATGAAAATGCTGGTTTGTTAGTCAAAGCGATTCCTTTATATGAAAAGGATTTAACTTATATAGAAAATACTTTAGGTAAAGAAAATAGAACTTATAAAAAGCGTCGAGATGAATTATTAAATGCTTATAAAGAAACTGGGCAGAAAGGTAAAGCGCAATTATTTTATAAGAAATCTCTTTATGCTTCTTTTGAAAAATTCGAGGATGCTACAATGATTGAGCAGAATCGTATGATGGAATCAATGCAAAAAGAGTTAGATGATTATTATGCGAACTCTATGAAA
Organism: Saprospiraceae bacterium; assembly: GCA_023301005.1. Classification (GTDB taxonomy): domain Bacteria; phylum Bacteroidota; class Bacteroidia; order Chitinophagales; family Saprospiraceae; genus CAJQQY01. The sequence goes on from JALZVK010000141.1 coordinate 6,168, forward strand.
CTTGGATTCCTAGTAAGTGGTACAGAAATGCAAAATATCAATTTAGCATTTAAAGGTAGAGATACAGATTCTGCTTTGGGGATTACGAATACTATGACTGGAACGATTGATCAATATCAAAAACAGTTAAAAGATAAATTAAAACCTAACGAAGCTGCTGTAGATTTTCTTAAATTATATAATGAAAAAACGAACTCAAGAAATTACTATGCTTTAGTAACTAAGAAGAGTGGTGGAGAATCGAAGTTAATTCCATTATTAGATGAAAGTAAAATCAATGTCTTAATTAATAATGCTGCTGATTCGCCTGATAGCTATATTCAAAATGCTGATAGAAGCTACCAATTGTACCAATTAGTTTTTGAGCCTTTGGAAGATCATTTAAAAGGAATCAACTTCTTACATATTTCTACGGTTGGAGTTTTGAACAAAGTTGCATTTAGTGGTTTGTTGGATTATCAAAAAAATAGTCTAGCGGATAAATATGAAATGTATTACTACAGTTCATTAAGAGATTTTATTAATGACAAAAGTGTTTATAATAAAAATGAATCAGTTTCATTTTTTGGAGGTGTAGATTACGGTGGAGGTTCTACTGGTAGACTTGCTTATTTACCTGCTACAAAAGATGAGGTAAATACATTCAAAGTAGTATGTGCTGCCAAAGGTTGGACTGTCGATACTCGTATCGGTGGAAATGCATCGGAAGGAAATCTAAAGACAATGCAAGGAAATAATGCTGCGGGTGTTTTGCACTTAGCGACTCCGATTAACTTCCAACATTTAGAAGAGTTTTCAGGTATCGCATTATCTAATGCAAATGCTAAAATCACTTCTTCTCAATTTAATGAAGATACTGACGATGGATTATTAAATGCGAGAGAGATTGCTAAAATGGATTTATCAAAAACTAATCTTGTTATCCTTTCAGGTACTGAAACGGGTAAAGATAAAAATAGTGATAAAGGAATTTTGGCAGTACAACGTGCATTAAAAAATGCAGGTGTTGATACGATTCTATTTAGTCAATGGAAAGTGCCAGACAAACAAACTCAAGAGTTGTTAGCTCTTTTTTATATCAATCACACAAGTGGTATGAGTACACATAGAGCGTTCTATGCTGCGCAAAAAGATATTCGTAAAATGTATAACTCGCCTTATTATTGGGCTGGATTTATATTGATTGAGTAAGAGTTTTTTGTTTTTTATTTATAAATAAATCAAAGGGATTAATGCGAATAGCGTTAATCCCTTTGTTTATATTTATGAAAAAATTGAAACTAAATGCAAACCAAATACTTTCTCATTTTAATAATATTCTTTTTTATTTCATGTACAAAAGAAGTAGAAAAAACTGAATATAATTGCCAAGTTGATGCTAATTTGGTAAACACCTTTATTCAAGAAAACCAAAATTATCTAGTAAAAATTAATACACTTAAAGAACTTCAAAAGGGAAATGATTGCATCAAAATAGAAAATGAGATTATTGATAGACTTGAGCAAAAATCACTAAATGATAAGGCGAACAAAGCATTTGAAGATACTTTGTTTCATGTTTTAAATTTAGAAAATTTTGAAAGATTAGTAAGTAAAAAAGAAAATAAGAACCTTGAAATAATTAGACTCATTCGAACCAATTTTGCAATGGGTAATCGAAGTTTACTAGTAATCGAAGGAAGACATCAGAAGGATAAAAAAACTAAGTTGAAAAGTTATGAGTTAATATTTGATGATAAATGTAATACACCCATATTAAGTTTTAATGATAATAAACCATTTTCTAAAGACTGCTTTGAAATATTACAATCTACTGAAAAAGTAGTTGATAAAAATGAATGGAATCGACTTAGAGAAGAAATAATTTTGACAGAGTTCAAATTTATAAATTATTCTAATCCTAAAGGAATTACCATTTGTGATGGAGCGAGTTATTCAATACTTTACTCAAGCGGTTCTCAGATTAATAGTGGAATTATAAGAATGAAAAGAGATTGTCCAAATAGCAAAACAGCAATTTTCCTTGTTGCAGATGAACTAATAAAAATAAATAACGATAGTCAATAATTTATTTGAAATTACATATAAGATTATCGTCCTGTCACCTAACTAGAAGTTATCATCAAAAGCTATAGACAATAGGCACGATTTTTACCAACCATAGATAACTCTCCTCAATTAACTTCCCTCCACATTACATTTTTTTTAATCCAAAAAAACGCTAACCATGAAAAAATGGACAAAGGGTGCTTTCCTTTTGACATTAATTTTTTGTCTACAAAGTTGTACCAAAGACTTTCAAGACATTGATAATGTTGAAGTAACAAGCTGGCAACCAGAAGTCGCAGTTGCATTAGTCAACACTTCCGTTTCTATCCAAGACTTTTTAGATAATTTTGATTCAGGTGGACACCTTCAGGTGGGCAATGATAAATTTATGACGCTCGTATATGAGAGTAATGTATTCTCTGTGTCGGGTGATAAAGTTGTCGAGATACCAGACTTCACAATACCAGTTGTTGATACGAGTATTGTAGTTCCTTATTCGATGTTAAATACTTCTTTTGATCTTGATTTCTTTTCTATCAAAAGTGGGCAACTAGATTACTCCTTCCAATCTCCTTATACGGAAGATATGGATGTAATTATCGAAGTCCGTAATCTTACTCAGAATGGAACTAAATTACAATTTCCAGCAGTAGCTGATTACACAGGTTCATCTCCTGTAAATGTAAATGGCTCAATCGATCTTACTGGCTACATTATGGATTTTGTCAATGATGAAATCGAGATTCGATACATTGCTACAGACATGACGGGGAACAGAAGGTACCTTGATAATATGCAAATGGATTTTAATAGTTTTGAATATGAAGTTGTTCAAGGAAATTTTGACCAACATATATTTGACCTTCCTTCTGATACTATTTTGATTGATTTTTTTGAAAATACAGTTGCTGGAAATATTCAAATTGAAGATCCTAAAATTCGATTAATTATCAATAATAGTTTTGGAGTGCCAATCCAAATGACTGCTCAACATTTACAAGCGCAGATGGTTACGGGAGAGAATATGAATATCAATACTGTTCTTGATAATGGAGTTTCATTTGCTTACCCATCAGCGACGGAAGTTGGTCAATTCAAAACTACGACTATCGAAGTGAATGCCGATAATTCAAATCTTGCAGATATTATTTCAAGTCAACCTCGACAAATAAATTATGAATGGAATGCAGTTTCCAATCCAAATGCTGTTCCTAACTTAGTAGGATTTGTAAAAGATGATAGTCGATTTGATGTAGATGTAGAATTGGAAATTCCAGTTTGGTTTAGTGCGCAAAATTTTGAGATAGAGGAAGTAAGTGAATTTGATGCTTCATTTTTAGATGATGTAGAGTCTGCGGAATTTAAGTTGATTACGGAAAATGGTTTGCCAGTTGAAGCAGGCGTTCAAGTTTATTTTTTGGATGATAATGGAACCGTTTTAGACTCTTTATTAAATGGAACAAACGAAGCGTTGATTCCATCAGCAATAGTAGATAGCAATGGAAGAGTAACTGCTACAAGTACAGGGGAAGAGATTGTAGAGATTGCAGGAACTCGTATAGATAATATTCGAACTGCTACTCAAATCGGAATTAATGGAACAGTTTCTACAGCAAATATGGGAACAGTTGCAGTTAAGTTTTATGCTGATTATGGAATGACTTTTAAACTAGGAGTCAAAGCAAAATTAAGAGAGTAAATTGTTGTCAATCAATTTACGTAAAAGTAATGTTATGCCTTGCGGCATATAGTTTTTGTTCTTATAAATAAAAATATAAATGAAACAATATATATTATCAATATGCTGTGTTTGTCTTTCCTTTTGCCTTCAAGCGCAATTGGATTTAAGCACACATTTTATGTCAAATATTCCGCAGTCCAACTTAACGAATCCTGCGGCAATGAATGATTATAAAGTCTCTATAAATTTACCATCGGTCTATGCAGGACTTTATAATTCATCAATAAAACTGAATGATGTTTTAGAAAAAAATGGAAATTCATTAACGCTCGATATGGACAAATTAGTCAATGGAATGAGCAACGATGGTTTTAGTTTTCAGACGAATGTAAATGTCGAAACTTTCGCCTTCGCCTTCCGTGCAAAAAAATGGCAAGTCAGTTTAAATCATGGTGTTCGATTCTCTACATTTCATCATGTTCCCAAAGAGTTGCTACAATTCGCTTGGGGAGGTAACGCTCAATTTATAGGAGAAACAATTAATATTGCTCCTTCACAAAATGTATCTATGCACCAAGAATTTGGATTAGGTTTCGCATATCAAGTTAGTGAGAAATTGACATTAGGAACGAAGCTGAAATATTTAATTGGAGCAGGTACTTATCATACTTCAAGTGCTGTTGCAAATATTTATACCAATCCTGAATATTACCAATTGACTGCTGAAACGGATTATACGATCAATACTTCGGGCTTACCTGAGAGCGATGTTGAGAACTGGGATTTTTTCAATGTGAATAATTTTGAACCTAATATCTTTGGAGATAACAAAGGTTTTGCAATTGACTTAGGTGCTCAATTTGAGGTGACAGATAAGTTGAGTTTTCAAGCGAGTGCGACGAATTTAGGAAAGATAAATTGGGAAGAAGAAGTGTATAATTATACAAGTAACGGTACATTCAATTTTGATGGTTTAGATTTCAAACCAATCTTAGATGAAGGAGAATTAGAAGTAGATGCCATTTTAGATACGATTGCGAATACCTTTCAATTTCAATCCACTCAAAATAATTTTAGCTCCACTTTGCCAAGTTCATTTTACCTAAGCGGTAGTTATAAAATCCAAAAAAGTTTAACCGTAGGAGCATTGTTATTTGCTCAACGAAATCAAGATATTACGACACCTGCATTAGCTTTAAATATTCGAAAAGACTTTGGAAATATTTTTAGTTTGGGAACTCAATATGCAATGGTCAAAGGTGGTGCTCATAATTTAGGATTAAGTAGTGCTTTGAAATTAGGACCTGTGCAATTGTTTATGACTTCGGATAATATTGTCCCTGTCTTCAATCCTCTAAAAGGACAAAATGCAAATATTCGATTCGGTTTGAATTTGATGTTTGCGAGAGTTAATAAGGATGAAGTGAGTGATATTTTAGATTAATTTAAAATTTAGAAAAAAAATAAAATGAAGAGGAGTTAATGCGTAAGTGTTAACTCCTCTTTTATATTTCTGATACTTGAATGTTTTTAACACATAGGCACATAGATCTCATAGATTTTATGTGTTTGAAATTTTACTAACTAAAATTATTTTTCGAAGAAAAAAATAAAGAAACTATGTTTTCTATGTGCCTATGTGTTAAAAAAATATTCAAGTATTAAAAAAAAATAAATTATCTTCATTTTCTTAAAACATCAAATATTGAACACACCAAACTCATCATTTCATTTTGTAAATAAACTCTTCGCCATATACTATCGGGTAGTGGATTATATTCGATTATTCCCTTGGCGAGTTTATCGTATTTTCAAATATCTGATAAAAGGATTTCTACGACCTTCCTATTTGAGTTTCACTTGGTGGAAAAATTTCCTATTGCATGGTCGCCCCGTGCAAAAAATATTTTATTGGTTTGCAGAAGTAGCGATTTGTATTTTAGAATTTTTCGGAATTGCAGAAATCTACGAAACCATTTGTGATTTTTCAAAACCTAAAACAAGACCCTTACATAATTGGGAAATCAAAATCGCTAAAGAAGTTTTTGGAAATTCCATCAATTACAAACGAGTAAGAATAGATGAGTCCGCTTATATCGGACCTAAGCAACATTACTTTTGTTACGTCAGTTTTTACATCATCAATAGTTGGGGAGCGATGCGAAATTCTACATTGATACATGAACTCGTTCATGTTTGGCAATATCAAAATATGGGAGCAGTTTACATGCCAAGAGCATTGTGGGCGCAGAGCACTCGTGAAGGATATAACTATGGCGGAATAGATAATCTCAAACTTTGTTTAGCTAAAGAAGAATCTCTCTTCGATTTTAATCTAGAGCAACAAGGAGATATTGTTGCGGATTATTTTAATTTAAAAACAAACGACACACCTCGGCATGGAACAGCTACAAAAAAGGACATCGCTATTTATGAGAAAGTGATTTATGAAAAAGTAGATAAAGAAAATTTTTATTTCAAAGCCTAAGAATCGAAGACCTCCGTGTACCTCTGTGAAATTTCTGTGAACCTCTGTGAAATAGTTTAAGTTTGTATGTCTTCTAACTTGGCTATTTCACAGAGGTTCACAGAGACCATCAAACCTTAGTAGCACAATCCAAAAACAAATTCGTATGTTTGTGACAAGTTGGAACTTTGGAACATATTTCTACGTTTCAAAGTTTATCAATAATTTCTTAGCGAGTAAAATCGTTTTAGATTTTTAAAAAATAAAATATTGTTAGCTTCATAACAATATAAACACATCAACAACTAAACCCTGTTTTTATTTAGGAATTTTTATTTTTCACGCTTCATTTTCAAAGTGGTATGGTTAAGTATTATATAAAAAATAATGGACGGATAGAGTCATTGGAGGAACCACAACCTACCTGCTGGATTAATATTTCCCCTCCTTTCGACCAAGCTGAATTGGAAGGCTTTGCTAAGCAATATGATATTCCTTTGGACTTTCTAATTGACTCGCTGGATGTCGATGAACGATCACGTTATGAAAAAGAAGAAGATGTAAAAGTGATTCTGGTCAACACACCTTTGTTGAATGAAATCAATGCAGAGAATGAAGCGATTTATATTACCGTTCCGATTGGTATCATTTTGACATTAGATCACATGATTACTATTTCTCCTTCAGAGAATCCTGTTCTTCAAAAATTTATAGATGGAAAAGTAAAGAATTTTAATCCATCCAATGAGAAGTTATTTGTTTTGCAATTGATGGAGCAAAATGTATTTCGCTTTTTGAATTGTTTGAAAAAATTAAATCTCAAACGAAATTTAATAGAGAAAGAATTATACGACTCTAGCCAAAATAAACAACTTCGTCAACTCCTTAGTATCGAAAAAAGTCTAGTCTATTTCGTAAACTCACTTTCATCTAATGAATTATTAAAGATGAAAATGAAACGTTCCGACTTCCTAGGAATTCGAGAAGATGAATATCAAACAGATCTTTTTGAAGACATCATCATTGACAATAGTCAGGCGTTGGAGATGTCGAATGTATATACCAATATCTTAAATGGAACGATGGAGGCTTATGCGTCTATTATTTCTAATAACTTGAATCAAGTCATTCAACGATTGACTTTGGTAACGATTATTTTGATGTTACCGACCTTGGTGGCGAGTTTGTATGGAATGAATGTTCCCTTACCATTTAGAGAATCTAAATATGCTTTTCCACTCATCATTGTTTTTTCAATTGTGATAAGTTTGTTGTTGGCGTTGTGGTTTAGGAGGAAGAGATTGTTCTAATATAGAAGATTTTCATTAGAGTTTCTTCTGAATAAAATGTCCGAACGACCGTCAACCGTTCACCGTCAACCGAATAAATTCTATTGTATTTAAACAACTACTTTATAAAAAAAAACAACCTGCCAATTGAACCTGCCTGACGGCAGTCAGGATTGGCGGTTACTATTTCCTACCTAACAATAAACTTCTCCACTCCCATATTTTCAATTTTAATAAAATAAATACCTTCCTCAAGTACAGCTATATTAAGTTGTGTAGAAAGATTTCCATTTCCATCAGCAATCAAAACATTTTGCCCCGCAACATTGAATACCTCAATTCTACCCAATGATTTATAAGTCGAAGTAATATTTAAAACACCATCAGTAGTAGGAACTGGAAACAAGGTAACACCTTGATCACTAAGTGAAGAATTTATAACACTCGTAGAAATATCACAAGCTTCCAATTTTCCATAGATGTTGACATTGGCAATACTCGTCCAATTTGTATCAGTACTATTTCCTATACCAATAAATTTTACATACCGAGCCATCACACCAGCCAAACTAAATATTTGTTCAGTCGCTACACTTCCTATAGCACTCGTATCAGCATCAATGACAATGGTAAAAGGTCCCGCAGCATCATCCGCTACTGCAATAGCGAAGTAAGTATTTCTTTCATCTGCTTTCCAAAAATTAATTCCAATAGCAGTCAGTTCACGTACACATTCCAAATCAAAAGTAATAGAAACCTCAGCCGCTGTATCAGGATTACCTGTCCAATAATTAGAGAAGTCATCATTGTATGCATTGATTTCTGCTATCTCAGGTTTGTCTTGCATACCCAAACTAGTCGTTCCGATAATTGGAATTTCACTAGGAACAAAAGTATTTAATTGTAATACATTAATTACATCTAACAAGTCATCTCCGCCAGCCACTTCATCAATAGAAATATCTCCCATTCTATCTACTCCAGTTGTATTTTCAGTAACAGTAGCGGTCACCGTCGTTGAACCAACGCCAGAAGTTACATCCAAACTTAACCAAGGAATATCTTCCGTAATCACCCAACCAACATTAGCAATGACCTCAAATGTAAGGATGCCTGCATCGAGTCCATAAGTAAGGGTGGAAGGAGATACAGAGAGCGTTGGGATAGTAACAAAGTCAGCACCAAAGCCAATCGTTACGCCTACATCATTTGCAGTATAAGGTAAGTTAGTTCCATTAGATCCAAATTCCTCTGCACCTGAATCGAAGGTTATATTTCTTTCACCGCCTAAAATATCGTGCGTTAAAAAATCATAATTTCCTGTACCTGAATTAATAGGTGCACTTCCAGATTCTAATCTATGGAAGATTCCATCGTCCGTTAAAGCATTGTTAGGTAAATTAGGAATATTCCCTGCTGATATAAAAGATCCAATTGGAGAGGTGATAGTTTGAATCGAAGTAATACTCGTATTGTACATGATGTTATTTGCCAAAGTCAAATTTTCAGGCGCAAGGTCTAGGTCGCCTGCTACATTAGTACCGATTCTTAATCCATAATCACAGTTGACAAAAGTATTGTTTACAATCTCTGTATTTTTCACTTGGAAGTAACCATTTAATGCGCTGTTCAATCGACCATTCGTCACATTGATACCACCTGTTGCATTTGAACTAGCACCACCTTCTTTAAAAGAATTAATCCCTTCGATATAGTTGTTATAAATTTTATGACCTTCGCCAATCACTCGAACACCTGCGGTTAAATAATTATCTTCAGCAAAAAAGTAGTTGCCAAATACCTCACAGTTATTACCATGTCGAAGCGTCAAACAACCTGAGTAATCTCTAAAAGTATTATTGTAATATTTGTTTTGTCCCGACTTATTAGAAATGATTTCTATTTCTCCAAAGAAGTTGAAAAAGTAATTATTGTACACCTCTGAATAAGAATCTGTCAAAGAAGTCGTACTCACTCCTATACGAATCGCATCTTGGTCATTGTCTTCATTCAATCCATTGATAGGTGTTCTGTCTGCGAAATAGTTGTGATGTATTTTTAAATATTCAGGACCAGCAGCACCTCTATTATCATTGATGATACTTCCTACTCCATATTTTCCTATAAAAGAATTGTATGCAATTTCATTGTTATTACCATCTGTAAAAATCCATTTAAACTTGAGAGACTTTTGCGCCTCCGTACCATTATAGCTATCAATCTTGTTATTGATGATTTTACAAAAATTACAATCATCCAACTCTATGACAGGTTCTATAACATCTCCATTCACTACCAAGTTCGAAGCATCTTGAAAAACCAATCCTGAAATCGTTAGATAAGAACCTTCCATCAGCACTCGCGAGTTACCAGTCATGATTACTTGCCCTGGATTTTGTGCGGTGATGATTATAGGAGCAGTTGAAGTTCCATTTTTATCTATATCAATAAATACATTACTCCAAGTGCCATTGGCTAAGGTGATAGTAGTTCCAGGAGAAGCGGAAGCAATCGCATTATTTAGCTCTGTTGTATTAGTTACGATTTGAGCATTACAGAAAGTAAATAAAAATAATAATGCTAGTGTTAAGCTGATTTTATTTGAAAACATAATTTTATTAAAGTGTTATAAAAGTTAGAGTAGAGGAAACAGAACTCAAAATAATAATCTTATAGATTACTTCTACTATGATGTTGCCCCTTCGGGACTTATTTCTTTTTTAAAAGTCCCAAAGGTGACGAAATATCGGTATGAAGTCGAAGTAACAAGTCTATTTAAAAATCTAAATATGGCGATAAATAAATATCATGGAGTAGAATATAAAAACCTATTTATAGTAAAGGAATTTCAGGTAAAGTTGTTTTTAAAAACAACTTTTAAAATTTTTTTTTCGAAAAAGTTTTTTTAAAAAACAATTTCAAAAAATAATTATCCACATTTGTTATATTTTTTTAATATTAAATAAACAACGATTTTACGTTCAAAAATCGTTGAAAATCAATGAGTTATCATTTATTTGATGAAGCTTTTTTGAGTTTTCCACAGAAAGTTATTAACATTGTGGATAAACTATCAACAATTGTAAATGATTGATAATCAACGAATTAATGTGGTTGCTAACATTTTGTTGATAACTATAAGAGCATGTTTTTCAATTTTTCTCTTATATTTGTGGAACGAAACCAACTATGAGGCTTAACTAAACACATCTTATAGTTTTTTCTTCAAAAAAACAGCGTTGAATCTTATTTCAACAAAAATCACGAATCTGAGCAAGGAAGAAGGGAAACCTTCCTTTTCACTTTAACCTACGATAAATAAATTTTTTTAAAAACATCTTTTAAAAAAGATTTCAATAATCTTTTGCTTAAAGCGATGCATTTTTAAAATTAAATCAATTTAGGGATTAATATCCCTGTGCCTTTGTCAAAACCTATTTTGAGATTTATCTCTGCTATAAATAGATTTGATAAAATACATACTTAGACTGAAATACATCACACTATGAAGTGGGATTAATAAAAACTTAGCATGTTTTTAAGTTTAAATTTTTCCTACTAAAAATTTTACGGCTCATTAAAAGAAAAAGGCTAATCCGATTTTTCAAATTTAAAACACTATTTAAGTTTGAATCCCTCATACGGAGTTTTCTTTCCTGACTGTAAAAAAACATGAAACATTATTTCTAAATCTCAGAGGCAGATTTTAATTCTATATAATACCTTACACATTATTATATAGAATTAAATCAACCTCACTCAAAACCACTAGACATCATGAGTCTATCAGTACAAAAAGCAACTACAAAATCAAACTCCAACAAGAAACAAGTACAAAAATCTTTCACCTTTGAAGAAGCAATGAAAGCTTCCACTCGATATTTCAACGGTGATGAACTAGCAGCCAATGTATGGATTAACAAATATGCATTGAAAGATTCTGCTGGAAACATTTATGAGCAGTCACCTGATGACATGCACAAAAGATTAGCAAGTGAAATTGCTCGTATCGAAAAGAAGTATGATAATCCTCTTTCGGAGAAAGAGCTTTATGATTTGTTGAAAAATTTCAAATACATCATTCCTCAAGGTGGACCGATGTCAGGTATCGGTAACAACTACCAAGTATCTTCTCTTTCCAATTGTTTTGTAATCGGAACTCATGCGGACTCTTATGGAGGTATCATGAAAATGGATGAAGAGCAAGCGCAACTAATGAAGCGTAGAGGTGGAGTAGGGCATGACCTTTCACACATACGACCTAAGGGAAGTCCTGTGATGAATAGTGCATTATCTTCTACAGGTATTGTACCTTTTATGGAGCGATATTCTAACTCGACTCGTGAGGTTGCTCAAGATGGTCGTCGTGGTGCATTGATGCTTTCGGTTTCTGTTAAGCATCCAGATGCAGAAGAATTTATTGATGCTAAAATGGAGTTAGGTAAAGTTACAGGTGCGAATGTATCGGTAAGAATTACTGATGACTTTATGAAAGCAGTTACGAGTAATCAAAAATTCACTCAACAATATCCAGTTGATTCTGATTCTCCAAGAATGACGAAGGAGGTGGATGCTCAGAATATTTGGAATAAAATTATTCATAACGCTTGGAAATCTGCTGAGCCTGGTGTTTTATTTTGGGATACAATTATAAGTGAGTCAATTCCTGATTGCTATGCAGATTTAGGATACAAAACGACTTCTACAAATCCATGTGGAGAAATTCCACTTTGCCCTTATGACAGTTGTCGATTGTTAGCTGTGAATTTATACAGTTATGTAGAGAAGCCATTTACGCCTGAGGCGAATTTTAATTATGAAAAATTCGGAAAGCATGTTCAGATTGCTCAACGAATGATGGATGATATCATTGATTTAGAAATTGAAAAAATCGAAAAGATTCTTTCTAAAATTGATAATGATCCTGAACCAGACGAAATCAAAGCAGTTGAATATCAGTTATGGCAAAAAATAAAAAAGGCTTGTGTAGAAGGTCGTAGAACTGGTGTAGGTATCACAGCGGAAGGAGATATGTTGGCGGCAATGAATTTGAAATATGGAAGTGATGAAGGTATCGAATTCTCAACTAATGTTCATAAAACATTTGCATTGAATGCATACCGTTCTTCAGTTGATATGGCAAAGGAAAGAGGAGCATTTACAATTTACGAAACTAAGCGTGAGCTTGACAATCCATTCGTAAATCGTATCAAAGAGAACGACCCTGAGTTATATAAAGACATGGCTAAATACGGTCGTCGTAATATTGCTTTGTTGACCATCGCACCTACAGGTACTACTTCTATGATGGCACAAACGACTTCTGGTATCGAACCTGTATTTATGGTTTCTTACAAACGTCGTAAGAAAGTAAATCCTAATGATAAAAATTCGAATGTTTCTTTCGTTGATGAGGTAGGAGATAGTTGGGAAGAGTATCATGTTTTCCACCACAAATTTATGGATTGGTTGGCAGCAAACAACATGGATATCAATGAGGTGAAAAATATGCCTGAAGATAAATTGCAAAAATTAATTGCTCAATCTCCTTATCACGGAGCGACTGCTAATGATGTGGATTGGGTACAGAAAGTAAAAATGCAAGGTGCGATCCAAAAGTGGATTGACCATTCTATTTCAGTTACCGTTAACGTTCCTAATGAGACGAGCGAAGACATGGTTCGTAAAATTTACGAGACAGCTTGGGAGCATGGTTGTAAAGGATGTACAATATATCGTGATGGTTCACGGTCAGGTGTTTTGGTTTCTAATGATGATAAAAAAGAGACGGAAGAAGATGCTTCGGATGAATCTTTATTCAAAGAAACTTACGCACCTAAGCGTCCAAAAATGTTGGAAGCTGAAGTAATCCGTTTCCAAAACAATCATGAAAAATGGATTGCTGTAGTTGGATTATTAAATGATAAACCTTACGAAATCTTTACAGGTCGAGCAGAGGATAGTTTTATGCTACCTAAGGATATGAAAAAATCTTGGGTCATCAAAGAGAAAGATGACGATGGTAATAACCGTTATGATTTCCACTACATGGACAAAGATGGTTACAAAGTTACGATGCAAGGTTTGTCTCGTTCATTCGATAAAGAATTTTGGAACTATGCTAAATTGATTTCTGGAATCTTAAGACATGGAATGCCTTTACCATATGCAGTTGATTTGATTGCAGGGTTGAATGTCGAAAACGATGTTATCAATACTTGGAAAAACGGTGTAGTTCGTTCATTGAAGAAATTCATTCCAGATGGTACCAAAGTAGCAAAAGAAAAATGTAGCGAGTGCGGAGACCCAGAAGGTTTGGTTTATGTAGAAGGTTGTCTATCGTGTCAAAGCTGTGGACATTCTAAATGTGGATAGTTAAAAATCCGCATCATCAAATTGTAGAATATTTTTTTACTAAATAGAAATTTGGAAGGCGAGCAGAGATGCTCGCCTTTTTTGTTTTTTGTAAATGACTTACTTACTCATCTTTATTTTTTGGAGGGAAAATGTATAAAGCACCTATAGTAATTACTAAATTACTAAACCCTACTTTTTCTGCGTCATTGTCGATTGTATTTAATAATGGATTATAACGAGGAAGATTAGTTTTTAAAAAATGATTCCATCTTACTTGTGTAGTAATCATCCATTTATCATTAATGAAAAAATCTACACCTCCATTAGATAAAACTCCAGGATGAATATAAAAACGATTACTAGAGGCACCATTTAAATTTTCAGTAGTTCCATTACTTACTTCAATTCTTCTTTCTCCATTCAAATCATAAACGAATCTTAAAGAATAACCTAAGCCAAGAAATGGTCTTACCTTTTCTTTCTTTAAAAGATAATATTTAAAAATATGATTAAAATGAAAATATTTTTCCTCAATATCAGCTACCAAAATTGATGATGTTCCATTAATAATGTCTGAACCAAAAATTAAACCTCCTTGAATAAATCTGTGGGTTTTTTTCTCCAAAAAAAATCCAACTTCTGTTGTAACTCTTGAACCCAATTTTAAATCAGCAATCACCCCAGGAGAAAAGAAATAATTTTCAGGATTTTTATCTAATGAAATAATCACATTATTGGCAAGTCCTAAAGAAAAGTTTCCAGTTTGACAAAATGAAAATTGAGTAAAATAAATAAGACAAAAAAATAGAATTGTTTTTCGCATGAAAATTAAGTTTTAATTTTTATAAACTATATAAATGTAAAAGCATTGTTACATCCTAAATCAATAATCCAAAAACCAATCAATCTCTTTAATATTTTTATACTCATCAGGTAGATAATTGATTTGAAATTTTTTCTTAGCCTCTTTTCGATAAGTTCCTTTCGATACTAGAAAAGTATTCTTTTGATTTTCAATTGGATACAAATATTCAATCGTATCAATTTTAAGATTATTCCATTTGAATTTATAAATAGGAATGATACCGGGATGACCATATACTACACCTCTAACAATATGATTACTCACATCAAATGTAGGATTCATAAACTGGATTCCTTTTTCAAATGAATTGCTGTCTGGATTATAAATTCTAACAGTTTCTAAATTTCTTCTACAACATCCTGATGGCGAATAGTAACTTGTAATCACATCTAAATAATCATCGCCATTAATATCCTCAACGTAAGAATGAGAAAAACCAATTTCGACAGTCTCTTCAAATACCAACTTGATAGAATCATTTTTGATTTGAAATAAACCAACTTTGTTATTATCAATATCTTCTTCAAATCTGATAAAGACATATTTATCTTTAGTCTTAAAAATATCAATCAAAATCGAATCGGTATGGATAGAATATTTTTCTTTTTCAAATCCCATCGCAAGAGCATCTCTAAAACCATTTTGAATTCTGAGTTGACTTAATCTATCTCCTTCAATATCTAGATTGTTTACAATGTCATTAATCTGAGTTTCTATTTTAGTTTTTAAAATATCATTTTCAATGAGACAACCCATATTAAAAAAAGAAAGGATGAAGAAGAATTTTAAGAATTTCATATTTAAAGATAAAAAAAAAGAGCCGTGATAAATCACGACTCCTATTTCTAAAAAAAAATGCAATTATTAATTTCTAGTTTTCTTCGTCTTCACCTTAGTATTAAGGTTCAAATCCATCGCAGCTTTAGCACCCATGATTTCCATAAAATCTAATCCCGCATTACCTTTTCCATTGCCGCCACCAGTTTGGAATTTAGGAACTAAATCACCTTTGTAGTTTTGGAAAGCAGTTGCCCACATACCTTGCACCTCTTTATACGTCGCTAACTTTTTATCCAAAGCACCATCCGCTTGCATCACTTTTTGCTTAGCATAAGCCTCTGCTTCTGCCAACGCTTTGATTTTTTGAGCTTCCAATTTTGCACCTTCCAAAGCAATCAATTGTTTCTCTTTATCCTTTTGCGCCAACTTTACAGAAGTCTCTGCTTGTACAACTTGTTGAGTTTGAACTTGCTTCTCCTTATACTCAATTTCTACCAACTGTCTACGACCTTCCGCTTCCGCAGTCATCGCCTCCTGTTGAGCAGTCACTAAGTTCTGCTTAGAAACAGCCTCTCTCGTACTCGCCTCAATTTTCTTTTTCAACTTTTGATCGACTTGTGATTCGTAATCTACATTTTCGATGGTAGCACTTGCTATCGAGATACCAAATATTTTCAAATCAGAATCTTTACGAACTTTTAAACCTTCCTTATTCTTTCGAATTTGATTCGTATAAATTCGTTTTGCCTCGCCCGTCAAAGTATCTCTAGTAAATGTCTCATGAATATCCAAGATGAATAATCCATCCTCCAGTTGGTCTTGAAAGTACTGCGACAATTGCGCTCGTCCTCCAGAGTAATGCTGCTCCGAATCCATCAACTGCGCTGAGTTTTTCAAACACTCAATCGTATAAGGTGCAAGACCTTTCATCGCTAAATATTCTCGATTGACATATTCAGAATGAAGCATCAACATATCCGCTTCCAAGTCAGGTAAACGAAATCGTACAACCGTTTGCGCATTTGCTTCCGTTGCATCGTTGAATCGAACAAGGATAGATTTACCATCTATCGTCGAACCTGTTGCCTCTCCACCTCTATGACTAATCGTAACTACATTCGGGTAAGTCGTAACTTTTGATCCTGGGATTTTCCAATATAATCCATTAGAATATATCACCCTTTTTCCACCCGTAGGATTTTCTACAACTTCTCGATAACCCATATCATTATATCCAAACGGATTTAATAAGAGTAATAAAAGGAGCATCATTAAGCTCACCATTCCATAACCGAGGAGTTTACCATTTAATTTTTCTTTTAAGTTTTTCATTGCTTTACATTTTTAATTAGTTGAATAATATTGTTGTTAAGACATTTTTAAAATGCAGTATTTTTCGAAAAAGTTAAACAAATGACGACTTAGATGGATGAAAATTAGATAAATGATAATAAAAGTGAGAAATATTGAAAGATGTATAATAGTGGGAGAGGAGTATTTTATATGAAAAAACTGATATACGATTTACAAATCGTATATCAGTTATATTTAAAAATCATTTTGTAACAATACTCTTACAGAGTATGTTTATTTTTTTATAAATATCCCAAACAACTCTTTCTCCTTTCTTGACTCGATTGAATTATAACAATCCTCAAATGTTTTGACCTCAAAAAATGGAGTTAAATATTTTAAATATTCTTCTTGAGTACCACCAAAAGGTCTTTTACTATCCGACTCTAAAGGATGGTTAAACCATAGCCCAACTAACTTACCATTTGGATTTAATAATTGACTCATCTTATTAGCGTAATCAGTTCTATTCTGTTTAGTAGGTTCGAAAGAACAAAAGAAAGTCTGTTCAATTATCAAATCATACGTTTCAGTATGAGTAAAAAAGTTACCATGTAACAATTGACTTACGGGAAATGAAGGCACTCTGTTTTTTAAAGCATTTAGTGGTTGCTTTGAAATATCTAAAACAAAAGTATTTTTAAAACCTTGTTGAAAAAGATATTCTGCTTCGTAAGCATTCCCTGCTCCTGGAATTAAAATTTTTAAATCTTTATTTTGTATTTGGTCAATATAGTTTTTGAGGGGAGAAGATGGAGAACCAATATCCCAACCTGTACGATTTTCATCGTAACGTTGAGACCAGTATTTTTCTAATTCTGAAGTTGTCATATTTAATTAGGTTATTTTTTTAGAATCTATTTCAGTAAGAAAGACCCCAACGGGGTCAAACAGAATAGCAAGGGGCATCGCCCCTTGTAAAATGAAATTATACGAAAGCCCTAAAAGGGCGAAATATATTATTTTCTGTTTCGCTCTTTCAGAGCTATCTTCTAATTTGTTTGTCTCAAGGGGCGGTGCCCCTTGCTATTTTGTTAAACCCCGTTGGGGTTAGTTTACCGAACAGTTACTTTTTTTAATTGTTGTAAATCAGTTTAAAAAGTAGCAATATTTTTTTCTTTCTTTGCAGTAAAATTGTTCTAAATCAAAAACTGTGGTCAGATAAAAATTGAAAACAAAAACGACCGAAGGAACAAGTTTTGTTTTAAAACTCAAATATGAACAAATTGTCAATTAAAGAAGTATATCAGAAATTCACAAAAGCACTTCATCCTATTTACCAAGAAGGAGAGGCCAATGCAATTGCTCGAATTGTAATGGAAGATGAATTTAAAATTTATGATTTTAATAGTGAAAGAGATTTTCCTTTGGAAAATCAAAAACGATTAGAGTTCATACAATCTAAATTACTTCAACATGAACCTGTCCAATATATCTTAGGTCAAGCAGATTTTTATGGCTATAAATTTAAAGTAGACAAACGTGTGTTGATACCTCGCCAAGAAACAGAAGAGTTGATCTATTGGATAAAAAACACCGTAAAAGATTTTTTTGTAAAAGATGTAATTACATTGTTAGATATTGGAACAGGAAGTGGTTGTATTCCTATTTCCCTAAAAAAAATATTAAGACAGTTACATGTATCAGCATTAGAAGTAAGTGAAGAAGCATTGGAAGTTGCTAAAGAAAATGCAAAACTGCTAGAAGTAGATATTGATTTTTATCATCAAAGTATATTGGACGAATCAGAATGGGGGCGACTACCTAAATGTGATATCATTGTTAGTAATCCACCCTACATTCCTCGCCGAGAAATTAATCTGATGTCAAAAAATGTTACGGAATATGAACCGCATTTAGCACTCTTCGTTGAAAATGATGATCCGATTATTTTTTATCGAACCATTTCTAAATTTGCCTTAGCTAATTTAAACCAAGGCGGATTTTTGTTTTTTGAGTTAAATGAATTTAATGCTAATGAAGTTCAAGATATGTTACATAACAATGGTTTTACAAATGTGGTAATACAAAAAGATATTGAAGGAAAAGACAGAATGATTCGAGCTTCTTTATAATTGAAAATGAAAAATTGAAAATTATCGAGTGAACTTGTCTTCGACATAGATACCTTCAAAATTCATGACAAGTACGTTATCCGTCAACCGAATAAATTCTATTAATTATTCATCGTCAACTTAATCATTGCTCGTTGTATAATATTATCCAAATCATTACTCGCTTGATCATATATTGCTTCTTCCAAAATTGTCCTCAATTGTTTCTCATCAAAATCCATATACTTATCATTGGTCAATAAGAAAAAAGCAGTCTCCGCTGAAAGATAAGTCAGCGTTGTTCTCATCAATAAGAGTAGGCTGATATTTCTACTATAAGCCTCTAAAGAATCTAAAATTCTATTATCGTCAGGTAAATTTTGAAGATGTTCAGGAAAAAAAGCATCTTCATTAGAAATTTCTTTAGGGAGATTCCCTAAGTTGTTTTCTATGATTTTTTTTATTTGAAAATCTAAAAACTGAAGTTTAGAATCTATGATACCGTAAACATGTTCCACCATAATTAGAAAGATTTAAAAGTTAATTTGGAAGTGGTGTCACTCTAGGTGTCTTTTGTAGCAAGGCTGTTAAGCCTTGCTATCTAAAATGTGTAAATATGCGTGTGTATCAAAATTATATTAACCCTTGTCTTAGTCAAAATAAGTATCGAGTTAATGCTTATCCTATTTTCAAAATGTGTGCTATCTTTTTTGAATAGAGTTAGTTGGGGTTATAATTGTGTTTCGATGATTTTAGAGATAATTTTTTTATTTAAATATTTTAAAATAAGTATTTAAATATTTTTTAATTCTTAATTACCTGCAAGTCAATGTTTTATATTTTTATTTTAAAATGGATAATAAATTACTCTTTACGAGTAATGAAATCTAGTTTCTGTTATTTTATATTTGAGTGACAAAAAGAAGTGGTGAAAAAATGATATTAAGTTGATTTTATTTGAAAATAATCAAAACGATTTTTAAAAAAAGAAATGTATTTTTACCCTTGATATTTTTTATAACAATACAATTTCATTTTTAAGTTTTTAAAATATGCCAAAGACAATTATAGTTTCTAATCGGTTACCTGTAAGAGTGGAACGAAGCGAAAAAGGAACATTATCATTTTTGCCAAGTGAAGGAGGTTTAGCTACAGGTTTAGGTTCGGTTTATCAGCAAGGTGATAATCTTTGGTTAGGATGGACTGGTGTTTTTCCAAAATCGGATGAAGAGAGTCAGACGATTTATAAGGAATTGGAAAAGGAGAATATGCGACCTATTGTATTAACTCCAAAAGATATAAAATTATATTATGAAGGATTTTCAAATGAAATCCTTTGGCCGAATTTCCATTATTTTCCACAGTACATCAACTACAAAGAATCTTACTGGGATGCCTATCAAAATGTCAATCGAAAATTTTGTAATGAACTAGAAAAATATGTAGAGGATGGTGATACCGTTTGGATTCATGATTATCAATTATTGTTATTGCCACAAATGATTCGAGAGAAATATCCAGAATTAAGTATTGGATATTTTAATCATATTCCATTTCCATCTTATGAAATGTTTAGGATGTTGCCGTGGAGGAAAGAGTTGCTGAATGGATTGTTAGGTGCAGATTTAGTTGGATTTCATACTTACGATGACATGCGACATTTTTTGAGTTCGGCAAGTCGATTGGCAGCGAAAAGTGTAAAGGAACAACATGTACAAAATGGCGAACGAATTGTTTTAGTTGATTCGTTTCCGATGGGAATTGATTATCAAAAATATGAAAATTCCGCTGCGGAAAATGAAACGATTCTTCAAGAGAATCTATTTCGAATGTCATTGCAAAATAAGCGAGTGATATTAAGTATTGACCGATTGGATTATTCGAAAGGAATTCCTCAACGCTTAAAAGCATTTGAAAAATTTCTAAAAAAACATGCAGAGTTTAGAAATAAAGTATCGTTGGTGATGTTGGTCGTTCCTTCGAGAGACAAAGTAGAAAAGTATAAATTAATCAAAGAGGAAATAGATTTATTGGTAGGTCGTATCAATGGTGAATTTGGAATGATGGATTGGACTCCGATACATTATTTTTATCGGTCGATGCCGTTGACTAAATTATCAGCGCTGTATCGTATCGCCGATGTTGCATTGGTGACACCTATGAGAGATGGGATGAATTTGGTCTGTAAAGAATACATCGCTTCCAAGTTAGATAAAAAAGGAGTTTTGATTTTAAGTGAAATGGCAGGATCTGCAAAAGAACTTTCTGATGCTATTTTGATAAATCCAAATGATGTGAATCAATTAGTGGATGCGATGTACCGAGCATTGAAGATGCCTGAGGAGGAACAAATTCATAGAAATGAGATTATGCAAAAATCTTTGAAGCGGTATAATGTTCATCATTGGGTAGATGTATTTATGAGTAATTTAAAAAAAATAAAAACTACGCAGAAAGCTTTAGAAATTAAAAGTTTAGATGAAAATGATACACAGCATCTTTTAGCAGATTATCAAAAAGCGGAACAACGTTTAATATTTTTGGATTATGATGGAACGTTGACTTCGTTTAAAGATGATCCTGCTGCTGCTTTTCCTGATGAGGAACTTTTATCAATTTTAAAAAAATTAACCGACGACAGTCGGAATCATGTGGTGATGATCACAGGGCGTGGGCGAAGTCCGATGGAAGAATGGGTGGGACATTTACCGATGTCCTTAATATGTGAACATGGATTGTGGTTGCGTGCTATCGGAGGAGAATGGAAAAAATTGAAAGACGTGGATGATAATTGGAAAAAAGAAATTCATCCTGTTTTGGATAGTTATGTGAGTCGTACGCCTGGGTCATTTATTGAAGTGAAAGATTACTCGTTGGTTTGGCATTTTAGAAAAGTGGAAGTTGGTTTGGGTGAATTGCGAAGTCGAGAGTTGACGAGTCATTTGAAGTATATGGCGAGAGATAGACACCTGCAAGTATTGGAAGGTGACATGGTGGTAGAGATTAAAAATTTTGAAGTGAATAAAGGTGTAGCAACTCGGAAATGGTTGAAAAAATATCCTGCTGATTTTCATTTCGCAGTAGGTGATGATTGGACGGATGAAGATACTTTTGGAGCGTTGCCTGAATCTGCTTATACGATTAAGGTAGGTGTGCAAAGTTCTAGAGCGAGATTTAATGTGGAGTCGGTGGATGATGTAAGAGCATTGTTAGGTGAGATTGTGGTTTCGTGATTAAGGAACTTCTTTTTGATTGTGAAATCAAATTTCTTATTTCTTAACTTGACAATAGTATAATCTTACTCAAGAGGTTCAATAGAAAAGCAAAGTGTTGCAGACTATTATCTAAAAGATAGAAAAGCTTCCGCCCTTTCAGGGCTTGTTCTCAATATTTATTTACCCAAGGCGTTGCCTTGGGCTATTGCTTAAGCCCTTTCAGGGCAAATTATTTGATGCTATTTTTTAAATAAAAAAGAGCCTGAAAGGCTCAAAGCAATAGCATATGGGCAAAGCCCTATGTTATATAACAATATTTTTATAAGAGCCCTGAAAGGGCGTAAGCATTCAGATTAGGATTTTAAATATTAATGAGTAATGCTTTTTTATTTTATTAAATTCCGTTGAAGTAAGAGTATTAGTTTATTAACAACAAAACGAATTTCCTTATGAGTATTAAAAATGTAATTGTATTGTTATTGTTTTCGGTTTTGTATATAGGATGTGGACCGAAGTCTGCACCTTTACCATCTTATAAAGCAGGGAATCAATACAAAGAAAAGTATCAAGAGTTTTTAGATAATGGTTCTATATTTCTTTTGGCAGGTTATAATTATATGATGGAAACTTCTTCGAGTGGAAGTTTTATCGAAAAGACATTTTACCCTGATACCAAACAAATGACTCATTATTATACTTACTCTGATAAGGAAAGAGCAACCAAAAATGGTCCCGCTAAAGAATGGTGGGATGATGGAAGTTTTCGTTTTGTAGGGCAATTTAAAGATAATGAAATGGATGGTGTATGGAAAGATTATGGTCTTTCTACTTCAGGTCAATATAAAACTGGAAAATATTTAAAAAGTAAAAAACAAGGTAATTGGATGACCTATGATGAGTATGGAACGAAAGTATCAGAATATGAATATGATCAAAATGAAAAACATGGTGCATACAAAATCTATGATGAAAATGGTCGGCTGTTAGAAAAAGGAATTTACGAAAATGACGAACTAAAAAGTAGAGATGTAATTGATAGCGAAACGGAAGCAGGTGGTAAAGACCTGAAGGTAGCGGAAACGATGCCTGAGTTCAAAGGATGTGAGGAGATAAGCGATAAAGAAGAACGTAAAAAATGTTCAGAGAATAAAATGCTTCGTTTTATTTATAGTGATATTAAATATCCGATGTTAGCAAGAGAGGAAGGAATAGAAGGACGAAGTTATGCACAGTTTATAGTAAATAAAAAAGGGAAGGTTCAGGATATCGTAATACTTCGAGGTGTTTGTAAGGAAATAAAAGCGGAAGTTTATCTAGTGGTAAAAAGCCTTCCTGAGTGGCATTCGGGAATGCAAAATGGAAAACCTGTTAAGGTTTTATTTACGCTTCCTGTTACTTTTAAATTGAATTAAAAAGATATGATTTTGATTTTGATAAATCTTAAACAGTTCTTTTATCATAAATCATAAATCTGTTCTATCAAAACTAGAAGGATTTATGATTTATGATTTTTTGAAAATCGCATTAAAAGCGAGGTGAAATTATTCATTTAAAATAAATCAATTATACTTAATCTGATTCTGTCGATACTTAATATACTTTTCCAAATAAATAAAATCCTCCGACAATCTATACTCTTCAGGCGAGCTTGGATAAGATTGAATATCTATATAATTGATTTGAGTAGAGGCTTGTTTTTCTCCGAGACAAGCTTCCAACAATGCAGTTACACCAATTTTGAATAAGTCATTTTTTTCTTCTTCGTACTGAGGCATATAAACTCTTATCGCACTCATATCAGGATAGTCCACTAATTCGATAGGAACGAATCTAATATTTTTTGGATCAAAAATAATTCCTCCAACATTGACTTTAATACCAAAACCATCAGCAGGTTTGAAAGCTGAAATTTTCCATTTTTCCAAAATAGGAGCTTGGCTGACGAGTTCTTCTACTCTGCCAAAATTTTCGATTCTGCCATTAGCAGATATAGTTAGTGTTCTAATTTCGGAATCAATAGTACCTCCGATTTGGAAAGAAAGTTGAGAATGATATTCTCGAAGTTTGCGTTGAAGTTGCATGTATAAATCTTTATCATACATTTCTTCTATCTCGTAATATTTATTTTTGTTTTCTTCGAACCAAGTCCAAAACATTTCTGCAGTAATCATAGGACGTGTTATTAAATGATTAATAAGACTATGTAAGTTTCATAAATCATTCCAAAGGATGTTAAATCAAGTGTATAGGTGTTAATGTGTATAAGTGTATAGGTTGACGAGCAGAACTTGTTTGGGGATTTCAAAAGACGAAGGTCATTCAAAATCATTCGACAACATATACACTTATACACCTATACACATTAACACATACTTTTAATACGCTCCAAAATATCTTCTGATAAACCA
>JALZVK010000142.1 GCA_023301005.1 Saprospiraceae bacterium
AAAGTCAAATAGCGCAGACTATGTTCCTATTTTTTCGCATCGTTTCATCAAAAAATGAACATTTTTATCTCAAAATCTAATTCCCCAACAAGCTCTTAGTTAAAAGTAAAAACCGCTAGCAGCTTGTAAAGCAAAGTTGCTAGCGGTTTTTATTTTTATAAATTGTAGTTCGAATTAAATTTTTGGACTAAACAATCTTAGCACCTTGCGGAGCAAAGGCGCTAGCGGATCTTAACTCTGCGGTGAAAATAATTCCCATCATTTTCCTTCTGAAAAATAAGTTTTCCAATTTGAAGTTATATTCCTAATTTCGACGTTCAATTTGGAATATGATTTTTTTAAAACAAAAAATAAGTTTGGTTTTATTTACAAAAAGAAAAGCGACACTCTTTTTTTTAATAGTAGGATTGTTTTTTTGTAACAATGCTCTTGCACAAAGAAATACACCACAAGGTGACAACAATCAAAACGGTTCTTCTCGTGGAGGTGATAAAATAGCAGAACTACAACAAGTTCGAAAAATACCAAAAGATTCTTTACTCATCTTTTCTTATACGATTGATAATCCTAATCAAGAGTTTGCATATAGAGATACTTTACTTGATAGTAAATTTCATCAATTCGATCCTGCTAGAAATCGGTTATTAGATTATGGTACATTGGGATATATGGGAAGTCCATTGAATCAACTTTTTTATCAACCTAATTTTCATCAAGGATTTGAAGTTGGATTACATCAATATGATTTGTATAAAACCAATATAGAAGACCTTCGATTTTATAATATCAAAACTGCATATTCTGATTTTTTCTTTTCGCAAGGAGGTGCTCAAGATGATATTCAACTCAAAGCTAAATTCAGTCGTAATTTTTCCAACAACATGAATCTTTCTTTAGATTATCATCGCATCAGTCAATATGGAACGACTCAACCTATTGATTATTTTTATCAAAATCAACGAGCCAGACATACTGCGATAGCAGGTGGAATGGCTTTTCGTAACAATACAAATACGTATCAAAGTTTCTTTGCATTTTCTAATAATATTCATCAACAAGAAGACAACGGAGGTATTCAAGCTGATTCATTTTTTTTCCAACAAGAAGATGGATTTAATAGTCCGTTAGCTATTCCTGTTTGGTTGGATAATGCAGAAACTCGACATGATGAACAAGAGATTAGTTATACTCAATATTATATTTTTAATCCCAATCAATATAAAGCAAATAAAAAAAGAAAGGCAGAGGAAAAAGCTAGAGCTATCGAAGCGGCAAAAGCTGCGGCACTTCGAGATAGTATAACGAGAAGCCAAATGCAAATAGATACAACTTATCTAATTGATAGTTTAGGTAATCCTACTGATAGTATTATTTCAATTGATACTATTCATATTTCACCAATAGATACTTTGGGTTCAAAAATGGATTCGTTGAGTTCGCAAATAGATACTTTGAATTTGGATACTATCACTAATGATTCTATTCCAAATCAAAGACCAAGACAACCTCAACGACCTGGGACAAGACCATTACCTCCCAGTCCACCAACTCCTGTTCCTGTAGCAACAGGTCGGTCTTATACTTTATCACATCGCATTGCCTATAAAAGAGGAATTTATAAATTCTCTGATATTGCGCCTTCGGCGGATTCTTTATATTGGAAAAATCTATGGTTGGATCAACGTGGATTACGACATTATTTAGTCACTCGTAAGATTGAAAATAAAATTGCCATCAGCACTTTTAAACCTAGAGAAAGTGGTCGCTCCAAAGCACAAGATCAAAGTGATTATTTTGAAATAGGAATTCGACATTCATTTAATTGGGTGGATGAAGAAGCTGCTGATTCTACAATCAATAATTTATTTTTGTCAGGGAAATGGAACTTCGCTCCTTCCGAAAGATTGAAGATAAAAACCTATGCCCACCTTGGGTTGTGGGATAATGCAGGTGATTATCGAATAAGTGGTGATTTGTTTTTTGACTTAAAAAAAATAGGGCAATTGAAATTGAGCGGAGTGAATCAATTGTACTCTCCGAGTATTTTGCAACAACGCTTTTACATTTCTCAAAGAGCTGCTTGGAATAATGATTTTAGACCTACATTGGAAACGAGTTTGAGTGCTACTTACGCACTTCCTAAAATTGGATTTCAGGCTACTGGAAAATATAACTTAATCAATAACTTGATTTACTATGATACTTTGGTAACACCTCAACAAGAAGGTGCGCCTGCAAGTATTTTTCAATTGATATTGGAACAAAATTTTACACTTCGTAAATTCCATCTAGACAATGTTATCGTTTTACAACAAACTACTAATGATGTTTTGAGTTTGCCAAGTTTCTTTTCCAAGCATAGTTTTTATTATCAAGGGAAATGGTTTAAGCAAGCTTTACAAATTCGATTGGGTGCGGATCTGAGAATGAACAATAATTATTTTGCTAATAATTACAATCCTTTGGTTGGACAATTTTATTTACAAGATGCTAACAGATTGGAATTCTTTCCAGCTATAGATACTAACGTGAGTATTAAGGTGAGGCAATTTAGATTTTTTGTGAAGATGGAAAATATGACTCGCTTGTTTGGAAATCTTTTAGGTTCTGTTCCTAAGAATTATCAATATTATCAGGTTGACACTTATCCTATTCAGAATAGTCGATTGAGATTTGGATTGGCTTGGAAATTTGTGAATTAATTGAAGTAATAAAAAATAGGAAACCCAAATATTTAAGATAAAGATTTGGGTTTCTTATTTTAAAAAAAACAATACACTTACGAAGTAAATAAGTACTTGGACATAAGTAATCAGGTATTTTGACCGAGGCTATTTTTTGTTTAATCGAGGTATAAAAAACGGAGCTACCCCAACGGGTAGTGAGTATT
>JALZVK010000143.1 GCA_023301005.1 Saprospiraceae bacterium
AATCTGACTTTGCCAAATATATTACTCTTGGTGGTAGAATTTTAGTAAAAAAACCAAATAAATAATATGAAAACGTACTTAACAATATTTATCATTTTACTAATTAGTTCATTTGTACGAGGACAAGATGAAACTCCAATATCAAAGTCACACGAACTTGGATTAAATGTAAATGCGATATTAAATCAATTCGTTTTTAAAAGATCAGATGATATTTTACAACCTGTACCTGCTAATCAATTTCCGATATTAATGTATCGTGTACATAGTCCACGAACAGCACTTAGATTAGGTGTGGGATTTTATAATAATTCAGAAAGAGATACAACTATTACTGGATTTTCGGATACAAAAAATTTTCAATCATTTAGAAATTTTTCCATGTTCATCGGTTTTCAAAAAAGTTACCTAACTAAAAAGAAAGCTAATTTTTATATCGGATTGGATTTAAAATATGATGTTG
This sequence comes from Saprospiraceae bacterium, assembly GCA_023301005.1. GTDB lineage: Bacteria > Bacteroidota > Bacteroidia > Chitinophagales > Saprospiraceae > CAJQQY01. The sequence goes on from JALZVK010000143.1 coordinate 464, forward strand.
AAATTGGGAGATTTGATCAAGATGTATTATTCACTTCATTTGATCCTAGTAGATTTATCAACAAAAGTACAAGAACTACTCATAGTGCAGGTTTTGGATTACCTATTGGGATTGTATTTCATTTTTCAAAAAGATTAAACATCTCAACAGAAGGAAGTCTTGATTTATTAGCGAATCTAAGAATAGATAAATCTGAAAATATAAGTGTTGGTAATAATAATGAAAGTAAAACTGAGACTAGATTTATAAAACTTAATCTTAAACAACCGCTTTCGTTATTTATTAATTATAGATTTTAGGAAAAGAGAGAAGAAAATTATTAAAGGTAAAATAACTGTTAAATCGAACATTTCGCTTAATACATAACGTTAAAACTATATGTTTTCTTTGATTTCGATTCAATTATCATGATATTGTAAAAATATTTTTTCACATATATAAAATCCTTTTAAGCTATGAAAAAATTAATTTATCTATTTTTTCTTTTAAGTATCTCAGGCACAATATTTATCAGTTGTCAAAAAGCAGGATCAGACGTTCCTTATCAAGCTCCTGAATTATCTTTGCCAGATGTTCCTTTAGATTATACTGATGACTTCCCTAGTCATTTCGCTAATGTTCAAGGTTTTGATAATACACCATTTGATAATCCAACTACAGATGATGGTTCGACATTAGGACGAGTTTTATTTTATGATACTAAGTTGTCATTAAACAATACTGTTTCTTGTGGTACTTGTCATCAACAAAACAAAGCTTTTAGTGATGGGAAGAAATTAAGTCCTGGATTCGAAGGACAACTTTCTACTAGAAATACGATGTCTTTAATCAATCCTAGATTTTCTACTACAGTTACATGGACTGGTCAAACGATTCCTTACGAAGAGCAAGTATTACAACCTATTGGTAACCACTTGGAAATGGGTTTAGAGAATCTAGATCACCTTGCAACTAAATTGCAAAAAGTAGATTACTATCCTGAATTATTTGATAAGGCATTTGGAACTACTGAAATAACACATGAATTGATAGCGAAAGCATTATCTCAATTCCTTCGTTCTATGAAGTGTTCTCAAGCAAAATATGACCAAGGTTTTAACAATGACTTTGCGAATTTTACTGCATTAGAAAAAATGGGTAAAGCCCTTTTTGAAGATGATGATAATGGTTGTGCTAACTGCCACCGTTCTGTCAACTTCTATTACGGTAATGAAATGAATATCGGATTAGATATGGATTACGCAGATGAAGGTGCAGGTAATGGTACATTCAGAATTCCTTCTTTAAGAAATATTGGAATTACTGGTCCATTTATGCATGATGGTCGATTCGAAACTTTGGCAGAAGTAGTAGAACATTATAATTCAGGTGTTCAACCTCACCCTTACTTGGATTGGAGAATGAAAGATTCGAACGGTGAACCTAAACGATTAGATTTATCAGAAACTGAAAAACAAGCATTGGTTGCATTCTTACATACATTGACTGACGAGGCATTTATTACTGATGTAAAATGGAGTGACCCATTTGAATAGAAATAAATTTTTAGAGATAATATCTTATTTTGTTTTGTTTTGAAATATTAAAATAAGACCAATCAAAAAACTGAGTACCAAAATAATTTGGTACTCAGTTTTTTTTTGTTTTATAAATTTGAAAACACTACTCTACAATCAATTATTAAATTCTAAGTTCTTGTTCATAGTTTAAATTGGATAAATGAAAAATAAAAACTGATGAGAGTCAACTTCCTTTGAAGCGTTTATACCTTTTCAATGTCCACTTAAATAAGCGATGATGAAGGTAGTAAAGTATAAGTTTCCATCGTAATTTATCCAACCTCGAAAAATAACAATACTCTTACATTTTCTAATTTTCAACCTTACTTGGAATGGAGGTGTAGATTTTTTAATTTACATTACAGATATAAAATTTCACGGCAAGGAGTTCTTTACAAACTAATGTTATTTGTAAGCGAAATGAAAATTAAAACAAATGAAATATATATTGACAATCCTTGCGGGATTAATAATGTTATTCTTTTTGATTTGGGCACACCATATGTTTATGTCTGGAGTCAATCCATTTATTTCAAACTTTTTAGTTCTTCCATTAGCAATAATAATTCTAGTTGGTACAATCTATTTAACAAAAAAATTTAGATATAACCCTTCCAATAGTGTTACAAAACTCTTTGGTATTGGTTTCTTATTATTTTTAATTTTAAGTGCCTTGAAATATTTTTTTGGAGGAAATACAGCAATAGATCTTCAGCTGTATGATACCTATTTTGTCATAGCTGACTACTATATCTTATTTTCATTTTCGATTATCTTAGGTTTTTATGCAGTTGTTTATAGTGTTACACCTAAAATAATTAAAAGAGAACTGAATCAGACTTTAGGTCAACTCCATTTTTGGTTAACTACTATAGGCGTTTTATTTTTAATTTATCCAATTTACTATCTTGGAATGGCAGGAGTGCCAAGGCGTTATTATAGCGTTGAAAATATAGATGGATATAAACAATTTGAAAATTTAAAAATGGTAATTACCATAATAGCAATTTTAGTATTTCTTTCTCAATTTATATTTTTAATCAATCTAGTCTATAGTTTACTTAAGCATCCAAAAAGTTTAGAATAATAAAAACTGACGTTCTATTCAAACAAAAATCAAAACACGTAATATCATTGTTATATTGATTGAGTAGTCAGCAAAGAAAAAAATGATAATACTCAAAAAGAAAAAAAGGAATCTTTCCTAGTTGCTAATTGTAATATTGATGTTTATATTGTCAAAAGAAATTAATAAAAATTAAATAAAATGGATTTAGGAAAAATTGATAAAGTTACTTTGAAGGCAATAATTAAAGAAATACTAGTCGAGGATGTTAGTATTTTCAAAGATGTCATTAAGGAGATATTAATTGAAAATCAAGTAATTACATCTAAAGAGCAGGAAAGTAGACGTAAAAAATTAGAGATGCTCATTGATAAAGATTTTGATAATTATGATGATGTTTTCAAAGCACTTGCCTAAAATCAAAAGATGGAATATTTACTAAAAGAAGATATTATCCTAATAAATAGGAAAACAATTAAAAGACATGGGGGGAAATTTGTTCCCCCTTTTAATTTTCTACATGAAGACTAAAGTAAACTATAAGCAAAGTAAACCTCTCACACCACCAAGCGTATAAGTTTCCGTATTCGTTCCTTTCACAAAAAACAATACTTTTACATTTTCAATTTCCAACCTCGCACAAAATCGAGATATAGATTTTTTAACTATATTACAAATATTAAACTTTACGGCAGGGAGTTTTTTCCACAAGCTATCATTACAGCCAATCAGATAAATAAAGAGATACACATTTTGCAAGTAGAAATAAAAAATTCAAGAATCAATTGTTACCAATGTATGCGACCGTCATGTTCATGTATTTGTAAACATATTAATCCTATCCAGACTAAGACTCGTTTTATTATTCTTATGCACCCTAAGGAGTACAAAAGAGAAAAAAACGGAACAGGACATATGACGAAGCTTCAACTTGAAAATTCAGAAATTATAGTCGGCATTGATTTTACCAATAATAAACGTGTAAATGAAATCCTGAATGATGAAAAAAATTCTTCTTTTTTACTTTATCCAGGGAAAGAGAATTTCAATTTATCGTTAAGAAAAAGTTCAGAAATAATTTCATTTATGGGTAACAATCCATACATCTTCTTACTCGATGGTACATGGCCTTGTGCTCGCAAAATGCTTAAACTAAGCAAGAATTTACAACAACTAAAAAGGGTGAGTTTTGATAATAAAATTAAATCAAAATTTATTTTCAAGCAGCAACCAGCTCCTCTTTGCCTTAGTACGATTGAGTCAGTTTATACACTCTTAAACTTACTTAAGGAAGGTGATTTGGAATATTGCGAGACAAAGGATTTTCTTATTCCTTTTGAAAAGATGATTGATTATCAACTCGAATATATCCTAAATCCAAACAATAAGAATTATAGCTCTACTGCAAACAAAGAGATTATTACTAAAAACAAATACAAGATAAATCCGCAAAGAAGTATTGTTTTTGAACAAGAAAGAAAGTAGATAATTGAATATCAAAAAATGTCAATTATGTTTGGTTAGGAGTTTGAAAAAAAATCCAAGAGCGATTTTTTTATAAAAAAAATGGATTCGAAGAATTCGACAAATATATTTTCAAGTTAGGAAATGACGAACAGACAAATATATTGATAAAGCTACCAATCAAATAAAAGTAAATTATAACAATACATTTACAAAAAAACACACCTCTCCCCTACGTCTATAAATTTAAAAAAAACATAACTATTCAGTAACCGCCAAATTCATTTGGCAGGTTGTCAAAAAGTAGTTGTGCCAATAATTTTAAAGACAATGAGTTTCGTCTATTTTAAAATAATCAGCCAACTGAATAAACTAATATTATCAAAAATAGTATGGTCAAATGTCTTTGACCGTATTGATTTATAAATTTCACCTTTGCTTAGAATGATGATATTGGAATTTTAGTTTATATTTCGCTTAAGTAGTTAATGCTATTTTAGCATTTAAAAAAAACAGTACGACCTCGCTGAGGTCGAAATTACTTTTTTGATTTAAAATCTAACATACTTTGACCACGCTGTGGTCATTTCACTTCTTTTCTTTTATGACCACAGCGTGGTCAAAGTATGTTAGAAAAAAGTACATCGATGTTTCTGACCTCAGAGAGGTCATACTGTTTTAAAAAAAGTAGTATTAAGAATTTTTACTTCAAAAATTTTAATTAGAAATCAATAAATCCAACTTACTCATGATACACATAGTTCGATCCTTTTCTGCCGTTTTTATATTGTTAGCAATAATTTTGATGTCCTGTCAAAATACAAATACGACAGCCACAAAAACGAATAACGAAGTTCTGATATTAGGCACCATTCATTCAGGACATTTGACAGACAGTATCTATAACACCGCCTACCTAGAAAAACTCATCAAAGAAATTAACCCAGATTATATACTTGCCGAAATTCCGCCTGATAGAATGCAAGCAGCTATGGATGGATTTTTAAGAGATGATACTATTTCGGAACCAAGAGTTCTGCGTTTCCCTGAGTACGTAGATGTTGTATTTCCTATAATGAAAGATATGAATTTCGAAATCATTCCGACTGCTGGATGGACAAGACCGATGGCAAGAGAGCGTTCTGAAAAACTACGTGCGATTAGTAAAGATGCTACCAGACAAGAGGATTGGAAAGCTTATCAAAATGCTAACTCACTTTCCGATTCTACTTATAAGGCGACTGGCAAAGTTGATGATCCTTATTTTATTCATACTGACGAATATGATCGGATACAAGATATAGCGTTGCAAGAATACAATCGTTTGTTCAATGTAGAGTTAGGTCTCGGAGGTTGGGAAAATATTAATATTGCTCATTATTGGCATATCGAAAAAGCATTAGAAAAACATCGCTACAAAGGAAAGCGAATGCTCATTATATATGGCGCTGGTCATAAAGGTTGGTTTATGCGGGAACTCAGAAAAAGAGATGACATTACGCTACTCGACATGAAACCTTTTCTAGATGCGATACAGTAGTATTGTTCATACATACTTTAGATTCAACATCTATTTTCAAGGAAGATTAAAATTTTAGAATAATTATATACTTTGTAAACAAAATTTATTTAATAAAAATCAATATGAATTTAAATCGAACAATCGGCATTTTGACTATGCGCCTTATACTAGGCTTTCTTTTTTTCTGGCAAGGATACGGAAAGGTTTTCAAGTTTGGAGTTGACAATGTGTACAACAATTTCTTCAAGAAAACTTATGAAAATTTGTTACCAGATTTTTTAGTACTTGGTACCGCCTACTTCACCACTTTTGCGGAACTCATCGCAGGCTTTTTATTAATCATAGGTCTTGGAAG
>JALZVK010000144.1 GCA_023301005.1 Saprospiraceae bacterium
GACGATTTTTTTTACCGCAGAGTTTAGAAAGAGTTCTCGCAGAGTTCTCGCAGAGTTACACAGAGTTTTATAAGTCTTATCGAAAAAACTCTGTGCAACTCTGCGAGAACTCACTAATAACTCTGCGGGAAAAAAAAGAAGACTCGTCAAAAACTCATCACTCGTAAACATGGAGGAAGTAGTATATAAAAATAAATTTTACATAATCGTCGTAGCCATTTACATCTCATTTTTACTTTTAAAAAATGGATTCAAAATGTTTGCGACACAAGACATGTTTGCAGCAGTAGTCCTTACTGTACAAGCGATTGTCTTATATCAAATCTATTTAAAACATCTATACGTAAAAGTTGGAATCAAAACATGGACGGCATTTCCCATCATCAAAGAAGGGACATTGTTGGGCATTGATTTTATGTATTTGATTTCAGGCGGCAGTCAATTTATCGAAACGGAAAGCACGATGAAATCTTTATTCTTCTTTGGTGCAGCGGTGATGATTTATTTTTTTTGTGATAGAGCTATTCATATTATCAGGAAGGATATGGTTTAGTATTTAGCTTTGCTAAATTTTTATATTCTAATTTTCTTTGCTTTTTTTAAACCAATCCAGTTACTATAGACTTCAAAATATTAAATGATTTAGCACAATATTTCCTAAGTTATTCGAGCGGGCTGGGAGCGTCAAAAATGGAGGGTTGCGGGTGCCAGCATGGAGGGCGGTCATTTTTTTGACAAGAATTTTGCTTACTTTTTTTCGAATGAAAAAGTAAGTCGCCGAAGGCAAATGCTTCCATAATTATGAGAGATAAATTTTTAGTAATAATTAAATTACAAGTACACTTAACACTTCTTAATTAAACCGACTAAGAAACAACCCATACCCAACACCCACATGAAACACCGCACCCGAATAATCATCCTTTAAAAAAATAGGCGTATACGAAAGCTTCAATCGAATCATTTGATAATTATAATCATTATTCGAAAACTGTCGATACTTTCTTTTAAAATCCAACATCAATCCCGCATTTACAGTTACGCCTAACAATTCATTTACGGGCGCATTCTCTTCAGGTTTCCATGGCAAATATCCACCATATCCAACTCCAAGAATTGGAATGACATTGACTCTTTTAGTATTTACAATTTTATAACCGCCATTAATTTCAAGTGCGATATATGAACCTAATCTATCTTCAGTCCAAATCGTATTTCGATAAGAAAAACCTTTCTTCACTCTTGATATCAAATAGTTGACTCTAAAATCAAGCACCTTTTTTTTATTATAAAATGAAATTCCTGCATTCCAACCCAACGGTCTATTAATAAGGTCTTGTAAATCTTGCTGATAATTTCCCATCAAAAATTGCAAATCAAATGCCCATCCCAAAGTTGTTAGTGCATCAATATCTACAGTTTCCATATTGAGCAATTCCCCTTCGTCTATGGAAAATTCTAAAGGTAGCGTATAGGTTACTTTCGCTTTTTTTTCATTTTGAGTACCAGGAGTGTATTGCTTTAATTCTCGCACTAATCTTAATGCCTCAGCGTCCAATTCAGGACTTAGACTTCTTAATATTTCCACATTGATGATCATTCCAAAAGTATCGACTACATATTGAACAATCACTTTTCCTTCGACTCTATTTTCTCTAGCGATTTTTGGATATTTAAAATTAGAATAAATATCATCCAACAAAGCGTCATCACCTCCAGGGTATTGAGGCATCACTTCTACGACTTTAACTATACTATCTTTCACTTGCGAAAAACTAGAAACAACAATTGCCATCATTAAAAAAAGAGTAAATATATTTTTCATTTTGTTTTAGTTTTAGTCTATAATTAATTGTTTTTTACCGCAGAGTTATAAAGGAGTTTGGCGCAGAGTTACACAGAGTTTTTTTACTAAACATTTTTGAAAACTCTGTGTAACTCTGCGCCAAACTCCTTCTAAACTCTGCGGTAAAAAAACTCATCAAACTCAATTCTTCCAATTTTTCCGCTCCTGTTCCACATGTTCTAACACTACTTTTACGCCATACTTATCTGTCAAGTGTTTCGCCAAATTATCAGCAGAATAAACCGAACGATGCTGCCCACCCGTACAACCAAAATTGATATTTAAATTAGTAAAACTTCTATCAATATAATTCTCAACTGCCTTATCAACGATGCGATAAACTTCATTTAAAAACTCTCCGATATTACTATGATGTTGTAAAAAATTAATCACAGATTCATCTCTTCCCGTTTCTTTTTTATAAGGTTCGTACCGACCTGGATTATGAATAAATCGACAATCAAAAACAAAACCTTCACCATGACCAGATTCATCTTTTGGAATACCTCTTTTGTAAGAGAAACTTTTTATTGTAACTGTGAGCAAACTTGAAGTTCCTTTTATTTTGTCAAATGGTTCAAACGCTTTTGTCTCCACTACAGCGTGAAGTGCTTTCTCTAATTCTGGAATTTCGATAGGCGGTTTTGCATTTTCTAACACCCACTTTACATTTCTGATTGCGAATGGAATGCTCTTGATAAAATATTCTTTTCGCTCATACAAACCTCTAAATCCATAAGTCCCAAACGTCTGAATATTTCTCATCAAAACATACGAATAAAAGTATTCTCGAAATTTCACTCTATCAATTGAAACTAATTTCTCTGCCTCATCTAAATAATGATCGACTAACTCTTCTCGAATATCTTGAGGAATATTTGCCTTGGATTGATAGAGTAGTGAAGCTAAGTCATATTGCAATGCACCTTTTCTACCACCTTGATAATCAATGAAATACGGTTCTCCTTTTTTTATCATAATATTTCGAGTTTGGAAATCTCGAAACATAAAATTTTCGCAATTTGTTTTTAATAAATAATCAGCGAAGCGATGCATATCATCTTCGAGTGCTTGTTCATCAAAAGGAATTTTAGCTAATTTTAAAAAATAATATTTAAAAGTATTAAAATCCCAAAGCATACTTTGCTTATCAAAACTAGCTCTTGGATAACAAACCGAATAGTCTAAATCTTTCCCTCCTTCGATTTGCAAATGCGCCAATTGCTCTACCACTTTTTTATAAATCTGAATCAAGTAATCAGGAAACAAATCTCCTTTTTGCAAAAGGTAACTATACAAAGTTGTCGCTCCTAAATCTTCTTGCAAGTAAACATCTTCCTCCAAATTTTTAACATAAATTTCAGGAACGCTTAACCCGATTTTTTTAAAATGTTTGGAAAATGAAAGGAAAGCAATATTCTCTTTTCGATCTTTATTATAAGCTCCGACAGCAATTTTATCTCCATTAGAAAGTCGATAATAAATACGAGGAGATGCAGAAGGTGCCAATGGTAAAACTAAAGTAGGTTGTACTCCTGCCCATTGTTCAAAGAGATCGGAAAGCAATGATTCTATTTTTTGATTTGTCATTTTTAATATTAAAATTTTAAGCAAACGTTATAAACGTGAGCGAAGATAAGAAATGACTCAGTAATAAAAATATCATTCCTAGAAGTTTCAAAAAATAAAAACACTTATCTTTGTATTTTTTAAAACATAATAAGATTCGTAATCTCAATAAGATGGAACAAATAGCTATTAGTGTCTGACATATAGAAGTGATTGCTCTCGCCCTTTCAGGGCTTATGTAAAAGTATTGTTATTAAACATAGGGCGTTACCCATATGCTTTTGCTTTGAGCCTTTCAGGCTCTTTTATTTGGAAATAATTTTTAAGAGTTTGCCCTGAAAGGGCTAAAGCAATAACCCAAGGCAACGCCTTGGGTATCTTAAAAAAGAGTAAAAGCCCTGAAGGGGCGTAAGCATTTCAATATATAAGACACTAATTAAGTAGTTAGACAATAGTAACCGAGTTTTAAAAGAATATCTTTTTCCGCTACCTGCCTGCCGGCAGGCAGGTTTTCCTTTAAAAAATAATACCATA
>JALZVK010000145.1 GCA_023301005.1 Saprospiraceae bacterium
CTTTAGTGTACTTTCTTCTTATTTTTGACATAATGATAAATTTAAACAATTATTTAATAGTTTAACTTATCTTAATGTACACTTTAATGAGGAGTTCCATTTATTTTGTTGATAAGCGACTCTTCTTTTACGTTTTTTACTATCTTACTAAATGTTATGAATAACTTCTCCAGCAATTTCAATTAATGTTTATATTGACCAGAGTAGAACCTAAATCAATTTAATATTATAGCTCCATTAGTGCAAACTGTAAACGATTTTATTTTCCTATCAGTGACATAGTTAGCGTTAAAATAAAAGAATTATTATGGAGTAAATTGATAACCCTTCTTTCAACAATATGGCTTGTAAATGCAATGACAGAATGTTATTCAGAACAAGAATAATTTAGAACGAGTTATAAATAAATTCAACAATTATTTTCTTTGTTAAAACGATAGTTTTGAATTATTATAGTATTCTTTATTACAAACAATTGTAAATAAATTATTGGTTCATAGGATGTAATTGCTATTTCATAGGAGATATTCTATCCTTCATAGGAATAACTTTATTGTGCAACTATATAAATTCACATCAAACTATTAGCGTAAAAAATGGTTAAAAATTATTTTATCAAAATAGCTATCTTATATTTTATACTGTTATATTCTGCGATTCCAGCAAATAGCCAAAATATTGTTATCGACAGCTTATCAGTTTTACTAAAAGAAAGTGTCGAGCCAATTGAACAAGTAGATTTACTAAATGAAATTGTATTACAGAAAATTAGAGGAAATATTGTTATTGATTCGTTATCAATTGAGAAAAATATAAGTTTAGCAAAAAAATATTCCTATGAGGAAGGACTTGCTACAGCACTGAAAAATAGCGGTATTTGGTCAATCATTAATTCTAATTATGATAAAGCTGAAGGAGATTTAATTGCTGCCAAAGATATCTATAATAGATTAGGTAGCGACAAAATGGTTGCCAAACTTAATAATAATCTTTCTATTTTATACCTAGACATTGGAGAGTATGATAAGGCTTTAGAAAATTTGAAAAATTATTTAGAATATGCAGTAACTTCTAATGACTCCATATCTATGGCTAAAGCTTATAATAATTTTGCTAACGTATATGTCCAAATAGGAGAAAATCAAAAAGCAATTAACTCATACATAAAGTCTTTGACTCTTGATTCTCTATTGAATAACGCAAGAGGCCAAGTAATTACATCAATCAATTTAGCAGAACAATATAGAATAAAAGGAGAGTTTTCAAAATCTGTACCAATTAGCTTACATGCTCTTGAAAAAGCCCAAGAGCTACATTTAGATATTTCCATATTTTGGGCATTAACCACAATTGGTCTCACATATAAAGATATTGAAAATCATGAAAAATCCTTACACTATCTATCCTTAGCTTCAAAGAAAGCCGTTGAAATGGATATTAATAATTTAGTAGGAGCTTCATATACTAATCTTAGTCAAGTTTATGAAGTAATTAACATTGATTCCGCAATAATTTATTTAGAGAAAACCAAAAATATCTCTCAAATGCGTCCTGAATATTTAGCTAAAGTTTTAATTAATTTGGGAGCCATTTTGAATGAGAAAAAGAACGATTATAACGGAGCAAATACTTATCTTATTCAGGCAAAAGAAATTGGTGAAGAAACAAATAATCAAGGAATCATTGGATTAGCAAACAGCAATTTAGGGCATCTTTATTTTTCTACTAATGAATATGATAGATCAATTTATCATTATGAAACCGCAATTCAAGCAAGTAAAGAAACAGCTGATCTTAAACTTTTAAAAGATATTTATAGAAGTATTGCCAATCCTTATTACGCTAAAGAACAGTGGGAAAAAGGAAAAGAAAGTCTTAATAATTTTGCTATAATTCTAGACTCATTATTAACGGAAGAGAGAGCTACCACTAAAATTCTAATGAGTTATGAAGTAGAAAGGCAAAAGCAATTAGATGAAATACAGATTCAAGAAAAAACAAGAGAACTTCAACAACGGAATCATACATTATTCGGTTTATTCATTGGTGCAATTTTTCTGATGGTTTTTGCTTATCAAAGAAATAAAATTGCAAAAAGCGAAATGGAAAAATCAAAAAATACAGAAGCAATGAGTGCGGAATTACATCATCGTATTAGAAACAATTTGGCTACTTTTTCAAGTTTAATTTCAATTAAAGGAAATACTGTAAAAGATGAAAATGCGATAGAAGTACTTACCTCTATTCAAGATAGAGTGATAGCTCTTGAAAAAATTCATACACGTTTATACAAAGGAAATAATGCCCTTGAAGTAGAAGTAATTGATTTTCTTACTTATTTGACCAATGAAATAATTCTTATGAATATTTATGAAGAGAATGCGATCGATACTCAAGTAGAATTTAATGGGAATAAACATCAAATTACGTCAATAAATGCTATTGAAATGGGTAAAGTAGTTAATGAAATCATTACAAATGCTTTTAAATATAGTATCGAAAAAAACCACAATCCTAGAATAAGAGTTGTAGGCAATATTGACAATTCAGTTCTACTATTAACAATTGCTAATAATGGAGCCTTTTTACCAGAGAACTTCAATATAGATGACTTAAATTCGTTTGGCTTGAAATGGGTAAAAGGTATTTGTCGAAGTAATAAGTGGCAATACAGCTACCAAAATAAAAATAATGAAGTCATATTTGAGTTTAAAATACCCTTAAAATAAGTAAAATGAAAATACTAATTTTTGAAGATGAATATCCAATAGCAATATCTTTACAAAATGATTTAAATTCTTTAGGCTATAAAAACATTCACATAGCACATGATTTAGAAAAGGCTTATCAAATCATTGATGAAGGTATTCCCGATATTGCTATTTTAGATATAAATATTCCAACAGATAAAGAAGGAGGCATAAAAGTAGGAAAATATTTAAATCGATCAAATGACTCTACCATCATAATTTTTATGACTATTAATAGTGATGAACTTATAATTGAGAAAGCTTTAGGGACAAAACCTCACAATTACTTATCAAAGGCATTCAATAAAAGAATAATTCTATACTCCATTGAAAAAGCCATTGAGAATTTTGCAGACAAAAAGCAAGCAGAATCTAATAAAACGACTCTAGGAAGTTCACATATGTTCAAACAATATATTATGTTCAAGAAAAATAATGGAATTTTTTATAAGGTAGAAAAAAAAGATATTCTTTATGTTCATTCTGAAAGTGGCGTAATTACAATTAATACTGAATTAAGACAATATTATTATTCGTCAACATTATCAGTATTTTTAAGTCAAATTAACGAAAGTAATTTCATCAAAGTAGGTCGAAATTACATTATAAATATTCTGCATTTTGATGCTTTCCTGGGATCAAATTATATTCAAGTGAAAAATAGAAAACTTCAATTAAGCTCCTCTGAATACAAAAATCTATTTAATTTATTTGAGATTTTCAGAACGAAAAAATCTGCAACCTAATATGTAAATTAGGACTATCTAAAAACAATAATACAAAATTGATGAAGATTATCTTTTTTTTAAATTCTTGTTTAAATAAGACATGAAGTGATCATTCATTTCTAATATTCTTTTGGTGAATAATGATCTGACAAATCCTTCAAGTATTCACGATAAAAATGAACAACTGATATACTGTAAATTCTCTTCTTAATGCCCTAGAATAACCATACATAATTCACTTAATTTGGTTCGTCCCCCTAAAAAGACTCCGCAATACTGAAATACGCACTCCGCTTTTCATTTCCACTCCCATAATCAAATCGTAGATTTAGATTTTCTTTAGCGTCTACTAGGAATCGCAGCCCCACACCAATAGATGGACGAATGGCATCT
>JALZVK010000146.1 GCA_023301005.1 Saprospiraceae bacterium
CGTAGAGTTTCTTAGTTCTACAAGTTTGGGCTGCGTGGCTAAAATTGAATTTAGAACTGTTGACTTTCAAAATTAAGTCTTGATTTTTTTGCAACTTTTTTCATCAATGTCAAGTCTAAGTATGTCGTACTAACCTGACTCTAAAAAAGTCGTACTAAGCTATTTAAATATAAAATGGGGTTATTTTAGATCAAAAGAGATCTAATTAAATTGAAATAATGCTTATGACATCTGAAGAACAACGTATAAAAATGCTTGAGTTGAGTAACCAAGGTCTAACTGCTACAGAAATAGGAATCCAATTAGGATGCTCTAAATGGACTGTTCGCAAATGGAGACAACGCTTTAAAAAAAAAGAACTGTTATATCTAAAATGGGACGTCCTTTAAAAGGTGATTTGTCATCCTTTTCTCTTTTAGTAGTCAACCAGATTACAAGTTTAAGAACCTCTAATCCAGGATGGGGGGCAAAAACTATTTATACGGAACTTTTAGAGGATCCTCGTTTTTCCAAATTAAAACTTCCCAAAATCAGCACTATTGCCAAGTTTCTAAAAGAGAAAGGTTTTGTCAAGAAATATGAAAAGCATGTTTCTATTCCAGGTACACATATAGAATCAGCAAAACACTCACATCATATTTGGCAAATAGATGGACAAGGAGCTACTCATATAGAAGGATTAGGAAGAGTTAATTTAATCAATACCAAAGATGTTTTTTCCAAACTGTATTGTGGTTGTTTACCTTTTATGTCTAGAAGTCATAATGGTTCTCCTTCAGGTTCGGAATATCAACATTCTCTTCGTTTAGCTTTTATGGAATTTGGATTACCCACAAAAATACAAACAGATCATGCTGCTGTATTTTTTGAAAACAAGGGCAAATCTCCATTCCCTACTCGATTTCATTTATGGCTCATTAGTTTGGGGATAGATTTAATTTTTAGTAGAAAGTATCGCCCAACTGATCAAGCTATTGTAGAAAGAAGTCATCAAACTTTAGAAGCGCAAATAATTGAGGGAAAAACTTTCACTACTATATCTGAGCTAAATAAACATTGCGATAATAGAAGATTTAGGTTAAACAACTCTATACCTAGTTCTAGTACAAGAAATTTACCTCCTCTATCTGCTTTTCCTGATGCTAAACATTCAGGTCGATTATATCGACCTGAAATAGAACAGACAATTATCGATTTTGATAAAGTCTATCGATTCCTTTCCCTAGGTCAATGGTATCGAAAGGTTAACAAGAAAAAAACAGTCTTTTTAGGAGGACAATGGTACTACCTTAAACAAGCTGAACCAGAGTCAAAAGTAAGAGCTGGATTTTGCTATAAAACACAAAAAGTTGTTTTCAGAAATGCCAAAGAACAAACTGTAGAGACACAGGATTTAAAAGGGATAACTCTCAGTTATTTAATGGGAGAGTCTTTCTTTAATACCTATACAACTAATTTTCAATTACAGTTTCCTTTTGATCAGGAAACACGATTAGTTAGTACGACTTTTTTAGAGTCAGGTTAGTACGACATACTTAGACTTGACATCAAGGAAAAAAGTTGAGTCAGAGGGCTTTAAATATTTGCATAACTTAAGTTAAATAATTAGACAAGAGATCGTTTTACTGAGAAAAGAGAGAGTTGATTTCTGTTGTCAGGTCTAATTTCTCTCCTCTCTCTTCCCTCCTCTCTCCTCTCTATTCCCCCCCTTATTTTCATTTTATAAAAAATTCTAATATTTTGAGGACAAATAAATTCAATACATTTTGACCTCAAAAAAATATCAGTACATTTTTCTTATTGTTCAATTGGCAGCTATTTCTGTTTTCCTTGGGAGAGCTTGGCAACATATATTTTGGGATGTTCCCTATCGTTCGCTTTTGTGGGATGAAGAATTAATGAGTTATATCTTACCGTGGTTTTCCAATACACCTTACGAAGATTTTATTACCAATGTAGATAATGATGATGCGATTCAACATGTAGTGGAAGGAATAGGTTGGTTCTATTTGGTATGTGCGGTGGTTGCTATTTTTATAAAAAAGATACCACGTGTTTTTTCTTATATACTTTGGATTGGGACTGCAAGTTTAGTGTTTTTAGCATTTCTATATTGCAAAGAAAGATTCTATCAATTGGGACAATTTTGGGAATACATACTTCAATTTGGAAGTCCAATTTTCTTATTTGTTTTATGGAAAAAACAATACATTTCCGAAAAATTAATTTTCGCAATGAAAGTCGCAATTGCGATTACATTCATTGCTCATGGCTTATATGCGCTTAATTTTTATCCTCGCCCTGGGAATTTTATTCAAATGGTGATTGATATTTTGGGCGTAAATGAATCGACTGCTATTATATTTTTAAATGTAGCAGGAGTGTTAGATTTTGCGATTGCGATTGGTATTTTTTTAAAAGGGAAAATAAGAGATGCTGCTTTGCTCTATGCTATTTTTTGGGGACTCGCTACTTCTATTGCTCGAATATGGTCGCATTTATATATTGATATGTTGGAAGATACTTTGATGGTTTGGGTGCATGAAGCTGTTTATAGAATGCCTCATTTTTTGATACCTTTAGCGGTATATTATTTTTATAAAAAATCGGACTCTTAAAAATCATCATCATGCAAAAAATTATTTTCTCCATTCTAATAATTTGTTTTTTTACCAGTTTTTCATTTGCCCAAAATAAAGATTTTGAAAAAATCAAAAAACTCATGACCGTCCAATCAGAATGTTGGAACAAAGGAGACATTGATTGTTTTATGGAAACTTATTGGAAGTCAGAGGAATTACAATTCATTGGTTCTAGAGGTCCGACTTATGGTTGGCAAAATACTTTGGATAATTATAAAAAAAGTTACCCTAACAAAGATGCTATGGGTCAATTGACTTTTGATATTATAAATATGGATAAAAGAAGTAAAAAGGTAATTTCGGTAGTCGGCAAATGGCACCTCAAACGAAAGGCTGACTTAGGAGATTTGGAAGGACATTTTTTATTGATATTGAAAAAGATGAAAGGGAATTGGGTGATAGTGGCGGATCATTCGAGTTAGGAGGAACGGTAGACGGTGGACGGTCGCTGCGCTTGATGGTGGACGATCTTCGCCTCTTGACTTACTTCGTAAGTATTTTATTTTCATTTAAAAAAAACAAGAAACCCAAATTTTCAAACGAAAATTTGGGTTTCCTATTTTTATTAAAAAAGAATCAAACATGACTCGTCAACCGTCAAGCAAAGCGACCGTCAACCGTCAACCGATTTTCCTAATTAAAATCAATAACTCTTTGACGAAGTATCAAACCTTTCTCAGCTTTTACCTCCCAAGGAATATCATCACAAAAAATCAATCCTAATCCTAACGAATCAGGAGAGATACAACATTGCGTATCTAGAATAAGCATTTCTTTATAAACTAATCCAACACCTCTTGCATATTTTTCAATAGAAGATCGATGGTTAATTTTGTTTTCACTTGGAGCAGATTGGATTACCGTTGCAACACTATCGAAAGTGATTCCATTGATTTCTTCTGGAACATCTACAGTTCCATATTGATATTCATTCGACCAATGTTGATAAAATTCAATCACTTCCCCACCAATGATAACTGATGTATCTTGAAAAAATGAATTTCCATTCCAACTTACACCTTCAGTTACAGGGAAAACCATTTTGATAAATCGAAGATTTTCTTCTACACGTTCCACTTGAGAATCACTCATTGCTGTATTCCATACATCAGCTACTTCCCACGGGTCAGTTAAATTTTTTCGAGTATATCTTTCGATGATAAAATTTTCTTTACCTGTATTATCAACAAAAATATCAACTACTTCTTCTCTCAAATAACTAAAACTAGAATCTATTGCAAATTGACAATCACCTCCTGTTTGGGTTCTATAGATAACAGTATCTAACTCATAGGTTACAAATTTACCTATCTCAAGTGGTTGGTAATTAAATCCTTTTACAATAGTTAGGTTCTCTGCTACCGTACTTTCACTACATGAAAAATGTAAGAGTCCGCACATCGAGAAAATAAAAAGGAAAGTAAATTTATAATTTTTCATATCTATTGATTTAATAAATCTATAACGAAAATGAAGTAAAAGATTTATTTGAAATAAGGAATTAACTTTTGTTATCTAAATTATCAATAATATGTGGCAAAAAACAAACCAAATTAAATGATGAATTACAAGTCTCTCAACTTGTAATTCATCATTCCTTATGTCTTATTCTCCTGGATCAGCTGCCAAAGTAAATGTTCTTGAAATCGGATTTTGAGGAATACTCAATACTGTTCCTTCTTTATTTAAAAGAGTTAAAGTAATTGTATTTTCTCCCATAGGAAGACCTTCGATATAATATGGCTGCCACGTACTAAGCATGTGAACTTCGCCATTAATATCAGCTTTTACTTGATTACCGCCTTTAAGGTCTGTATTGATAAGATAAAAATCTAACATCACTTTATCAGTACTCGCTTTTCCTTTATAAGTTCCTTTAGGTCTGCTATACCAAATCATTGGTTCTTTGATGTCCATCGCTTTTTTGATGCTACCGTTTTCTACCATCATATATTGAGCTTTGTGCGCACTAGCAGTTTTGATACTTTCATGGTAAGAACGAGAAAGAAATGCTAACATACGGTGCTCTCCATCAGCTATATCCAAATCAAAAGAAGAAGTATATTTAGCTGCGTAAGGTTTGTCATCAATAAGTACATGAAGGTGTTGACCTTTATCAGAGTTTGCACAATTCTTTCGAGGAGCATCTTCAGTTTGCTCGCCTAACTTATATTCGCCATCAGAAACTCCAAATTCAAATTTTTTATTGGTCATGTTAAAACTTTCAATCTTAGCATCAGCATAAGCAGGTGAAGGAGTAAAAGGAGTTAAAGTATATTTAGCACCTTTGCTCATTCTTTCGGGAGATGCAGGAGCGGTAGCAGTTGGTTCAGTTTGAGTTGCCATTTCTTTTTTTGCAGTAGCATCATCGGTTTTAGGCGCATCCT
>JALZVK010000147.1 GCA_023301005.1 Saprospiraceae bacterium
TGAAAAAAGAAAAAGACTAGAGATGATAAGTAAATAGAATAATTTCAATTTTTTGTTTTTGGCAAAGTTAATTTTTTTTTACCGCAGAGTTAAAAAAGAGTTTTCGCAGAGTTACACAGAGTTGTCGAAAAACTATTTAAAAAACTAAAAAAAAAACCATTCTGATAATTCAGAATGGTTTTTTTAGTAAACTTTAAAATCGTAAAAATTTATCCGAGATATGATTTTAAGTTATTTCTGTTGTAAGACTTTCTTAGCCTTCGAATAGCTCTTTCTTTAATTTGTCTAACACGTTCTCTTGTTAAACCATAAAGGTCTCCAATCTCTTCCAAGGTCAAAGATTTATATCCGTTCAATCCGTAGTAAGAAGATAAAACTTCTACTTCACGAGGTGAAAGAATACTCAATCCTTGTTGAACCTCTTCCTTTAATGATTGGTCCATCAATTGACTATCAGGACTAGAGTCAGGATCTTGAGTAGAAACTACATCTAACATTGTTGAGTCTCCTTCTTCAGTTCCAAGTGGTGCATCGAAAGAAAGATGACGACCGTTACCTTTAAGCATGTTAGTGATTTCTTTAGGTTTCATACCCAAGATTTCAGCTAACTCTTCATGAGTCGGTTCTCTTTCAAATTTTTGAATAAAAGTAAGATAAGCTTCATTGACTTTGTTATAAGATCCTACTTTGTTCAATGGTAATCGAACAATTCTAGAATATTCAACAATAGATTGTAAGATGGATTGACGAATCCACCAAACTGCATAAGAAATAAATTTGAAGCCTTTGGTTTCATCAAAACGTCTACCTGCTTTCATTAAGCCTACGTTACCTTCATTAATCAAATCACTCAAGGATAAACCTTGGTTTTGATATTGCTTGGCAACAGAGACTACGAATCGGAGATTGGCTTGAGTGAGTCTTTCGAGCGCAGCGTGATCGCCTGCTCTAATTCTTCGGGCTAGTTCAGCCTCTTCATCGGCAGTTAGCATGCTAATTTTGCCGATGTCATTGAGATACTTGTCTAAGGATAGACTTTCTCTAGCTGTAATTTTGTTAGTAATTTTTAATTGACGCATTCTGGTCGAATTTAATAGGTTATGTTATAAAGATTCGAATAAGTTGTTCGTATGTGTAAGGAAATGCATTTTAAATTTTAGAGCAAAAAGAGTTCCGTTATTACTAATAAGACGTTTTGAACTAAAAAAAGTTGCTTTTATTTTTAAAAGTACTTGACTTTTTCTATAAAAACGTTTAAATGGCACTTTTTTTTAATGTCTACACTATTTTTTAAAGAAAAGTTCCCAACAATTGGAAAAAAGAATACTTATTTTTTATTAGAATATTTATTCTTCCTTAAGTAAAGACCCTAGCTATATAGAATAAGCTGTTTTGTATTAATAAACTCTACGTTCTTTTCTAAAAAATTACCATTTTTACGGTAGGTCAGGATTTTGTTTAAGTACATAAAAAGATAAACATGGAAAACCTTCGAGTTAGTATTATTCAATCTAATATCATTTGGGAAAATGTAGATGCTAACCTTGCTCATTTTTCTAAAAAAATAAATCAAGTTAAAGGACAAACTGATTTAATTGTTTTACCTGAAATGTTTTCTACTGGATTTTCTATGAATCCCAAAAATGTAGCGGAACCTATGAATGGTAAGACGATGACTTGGTTAATGAATCAAGCTCAATTGGCTGATGCAGTTGTAACTGGAAGTTTTGTTGCAACTGAAGATGGACAGTATTTTAATAGATTAATTTGGATGCAGCCTGATGGTCAATATTCATTTTATAATAAAAAGCATTTGTTTACACTTGCAAAGGAACATGAATCTTATACCGCAGGAACGGAGCGACTTATAGTAGATTATAAAGGATGGAAAATTTGTCCATTGATTTGTTATGATTTGCGGTTTCCAGTTTGGAGTAGAAATAATGTAGGTTATGATTTGTTGATTTATGTTGCAAGTTGGCCTACACCTAGAATAAATGCTTGGAAATCTCTATTGGCAGGTCGAGCTATCGAAAACCAAGCTTATACTATAGGTGTCAATAGAGTAGGGCAGGATGAAAATCAATATGATTATTCAGGTGCTTCTTCGGTTTTGGATTATACAGGTAAGTCTTTGTATTGTACTTATGATCAGGAAGATATATTTACTGCGGAGTTGAATTTAGAAAAACAAAAAGCGTTTCGTCAGAAATTAAATTTTTTAGCGGATCAGGATGCTTTTGTTTTTAAGTAGGAGGGATGAAATACTCTACCCGATGGTTTTCAAGTAAATCGTTTTAAGAAACGGTTTTGTGAAAATTTATAATTTTTGAAAAAAATCAATTCGAGTTAATTAAATTTTTGCCACGAATTAACACGAATTTTCGCAAAACGATTAGAGAAAATTTGTGCTAATTCGTGGCAAAAAATAAATTAACTCGAATTCATTTTTTACAAAATGTAAAATTTACACAAATCAGGATTAAAGAGAGAAACCTTAATTATAGTGAAGCGATAACCATAAAGCAATAACCTCAATTGAAAAAAAAATCCCAAATTTTCTAAAATAGAAAATTCGGGATTTTTGTATTTATTTTTTATAAATAAAACAAGTTTACTAGCATAAGTTTTGGATGTCTCTAATAAGAATACTTCTTCTGTTGAAATAAATCAAATCAGATTTTCTTAAATCATTTAAAACAGAAGTTACCGTTTGGCGAGAAGTACCAGTAATATTAGCAATGTCTTGTTGAGTCAATGAATGTTTTAAAAGCATTTCATAACCTACCTTTCTACCTCTCTTTTCTACACTATCTTTTAAAAAGTCAATGATACGAGCACGAGCATCTTTGAAAATCAAAGATTCGAGACGATGTTCTGCTTTACGTAATTTCCCACCAACAAGATTAATGACATTAAAACACAATTGCTGATTTTTATTCATTAAGACTTTGAAGTCACTTACTTTTAATAATAGACATTCGGCAGGCTCATTCATGATTTCACAAAAACTTAGTCTTCGTTCTTCTCCAATTAAACCTAATTCACCAAACATAGCGTGAGGGTGTAATATAGACTTGATAACTTCACGACCATCATTACTATGACTTCCAATTTTGGCAACGCCTTTAATTAGGAAGAATATAGTATCTGATAAATCTCCTTCTACATATACATTATCGTACTTTTTGTAAATTTTTGATTCTGTACATTCACATAGATAGTTCAACTCTTCTTCTGACAAAACATCGAATAGAGGAAATTGACTTAAAAATTCAAACTTTGATGTAGCTTTCATAAGATTGTTTTTTAGATAAAGTAATTTATGATTGGCTTTATATCTATTGTTATGATAGTGAAATTCGAATTTTATTTTATATAAAAAAAATACACAAATGTTAGTTTGTACTTATTTTCTATTTACTATAATGTGTTTAATTGATTGATTATCAGTATTTTATAATTGTTTGTATTTGTTATTTGTGTTTTAATTATTGATGAGGAATGATAAAAGGCTTACGAATTAAAGCTAATTATTGGTAGGATTTGAGATTTTAGAAAGACGATTGATATTATTTTAGTTCTAAATATGAGAAATATATGTCTACATTTTTTTTTAAAATAATAAGGAGACGATGTATGTTTATTAGTAAAAAGCTATCTCAAGGGAAATATTTGTGACAAGTTTGTTAAGATTTTTTATTATATAAAAGATACCTAGAAATGGTTAATTTTCAATAAAAAAGCATACATAAAAGATTTTCGTATAGAAAAGTTGTAAATTTCTAACTGGATATAACAGTTTAAAGAAAAATATATATTTAACACTGTCACAAATGGTAGTTATTTTGTAAAAAATAAATTGTATCTATTTTTCTTTATTTTTAAAGACCAAATGATGTAACTCTCTGATTATTAATTAATTCCCCCAAAAATTTGATTAATTGTATTTTTAGAATCCCCTAACAGTGGCTTGATTTTTGCCACTATTTTCATTGTTATTCCATCCGATTTAAATTTTAAAATTTTTCAACTAATTTTATATAAAATTGTGACATTCAAAAAAAGCTAACTTGAACACGATTTTATCTTACATCCAATTTCTATGAGAATATTTACACACCTGTCCTATTCAATATTGGGAGCAAAATTCAATGTATTGAATTATATGCTGCTATGTATGATGATTGTATTGGGTAGTTCCAATAATCTATCAGCTAAGTCAATAGATGGACATACGAGTTGTTTATGGGATTTAGAACAAGAAACTACCAAAGACTTTGAATTTTCTAGTTTTAATAAAATAGAGAATAACTTAGAGTCAATGTTAATGTGTGATGCTGATGCAGGAACAATTACACCAAATCAGACTTTTCTTTGTGTACCGGGTACTTTTACAACTATCATAGCTACTCCTGATGGGAATATGGTAGTTCCGCCTGGATTTACCGTTACCTATTTTTTGACTACAGGTGCGAATGCATTAATAGTACAGGTAAATGGTGCTCCTTCATTTACAGTAAGTACTGAAGGAACTTACACTATTCACACCTTTATATATGATCCAACCACTTTTAATATCAATTCAATTATTCCTGACATTACAACTGCGCAAGATGTAAATGTTCAAATAGATCAAGGTGGTGGACCTATTTGTGCAGCACTTGATTTAGCTGGGGCAACTACTCTAGCTGAAAAGGTTGTTGGATTTGTAGTGACTTCAGCGCCTGAAACTTGTGATTTGCTAGATGGAGAAGTGCAACTTGCACCTGCATCAAATGCATTTGAATGGTTTGATGGTTTTACGGGAAGTGAAAGAAATGATTTAGCAGATGGTGTTTATATAGTTACAGTTTCTGATGCATCTAGTTGTACTGGAGAAATAGAAGTTGTTGTAAATGAAATGTGTCAATGTCCAACAACTCCTACCATTAGTAATATTGTAATTATTGAATCTACATGTGGAAATTCAAATGGTTCTGCTACTATCGAAATGTTAGGAAATAATGCAGACTATTCTTTCCAATGGGATCCTGCTGTTAGTTCTTCTAACGTAGGAACTAATTTACCATCAGGAGCTTATAGTGTGACAATATCAGATATCAATGATGCGACTTGTTTTTCTGTAGAAAGCTTTGTCGTTGGAAATTCTAATGGACCTCAGGTTCAAATTAATTCGACAACTGCAGCGAATTGTTCTGCTTCAAATGGAGGAGCAACACTTTCGCCGGCTAATTTAACTTATAGTTGGTGCGATGGTGGTAGTGGAGCGACTCGAAGTAATTTACCTTCGGGTTCTTGTTTTGTAACTGTTACAGATCCTGGAACAGGATGTACAAATATTGTGGAAGTTGTTATAGATGAGATCAATAACTTAAATGTACAAGGAGTTGTCGAAGAACAACCAGACTGTGGATTGGATAATGGAGTTGCTTCTGTATCAGTAACAGGAGGAAGTGGAAATTATAGTTATGCATGGAATGATGGAGGTACTAGTCAAATTAGATTTGGATTGTCAGCAGGTACTTTTAACATTACAGTTACAGATAATAATGATGGTTGTACTGCAGTAAATTCAGTTACATTGACTAATGCTGTACCAAGTGCAACTATTAATATAAACTCAAATGTAATGTTGAGTTGCTCTGGAAATAATAATGGATTTGTAAATTTCAATGTTCAGTTTTCAGGAGGATTTACTCAACCTTCAACGGAGGTAATTCAAAATATTGACGGAAATACATTTACGAATGGAAGTTTGAGTGAAGGAGCATATTGTATTTTAGTATTTGATGGAAATGGATGTTTAGCAGGTCAAAATTGTTTTGAAGTAACAGAGCCTAATGCAATCGTTTTAGATTTATCAATAGTAAATCAAACTTGTAATCAAACAGGTTCGATAATTACTGCTGTAACAGGTGGAACGAATTCTTTTACTTTTGACTGGGCTGATTTAGGAGGAAATAATGATCCTTCAGATCGAACAGGACTTGTAGCAGGTACTTATAATGTGACTGTAATGGATAGCAATGGTTGTACTGCTTCAGCATCAGTTACAGTAGCAGATGATTGTACTGTGAATCCAATGTGTACCGCAAATGCGGGGACACTTGCAATAGATGCCAGTTCAGTATGTCTTGTAGGAGGAAGTGCTACAGTATCTGCAACACCTGCGGGTAATGCAGTTGTTCCTGCGGGCTTTACTACAGGTTATGTATTGACGATGGGAGGAGTGATTCAGTCTGTTGGAATATCGCCAACTTTCTTAGTGACTGGAATTGCTAATTATACGATTCATACTATAGTGTATGATCCTAATACTTTAGATTTAGGAACAATCAATCCTTCCGTAACTACTGCTCAAGATGTAAATAGTTTATTAATTCAAGGAGGAGGTAGTATTTGTGCTTCTTTAGATTTAAATGGAGCTTCAGCAAATGTAATTGATTGTTCTACTAATCCTTGTGTACTTCCTCAACTTTTAAATATTGTAAAAACAGCTTCTAACTGTGGACAAGCTACAGGTAGTGCGACTGTAAATGTTGTAGGAGGAAATGGTAACGTTAGTTTTACTTTTAGTTCAGGAACTGTTAATGGAAATACAGTAACAAATTTAGCATCAGGAACTTATACAGTTACGATTTCAGATAACTCTACTATGAATTGTTCTATAGTGGAAGAATTTTCAATAACGAACTCAGATGGACCTCAAGCATCTATCATTTCTACTTCAGCTACAAGTTGTGCTACTAATAATGGAACAGCACAACTGACACCTGCAACATTTGACTATGCATGGTGTGATGGTGGAACAGGTGCAACAAGAAGTAATTTATCTGCTGGCGTTTGTCCAGTAACCGTTACAGATCCTGCAACTGGTTGTACGAATATTTTAGAAGTAGAAATAACAGCTGATAACTTGTTATCAGTTACTCCTTTGATAAATGAAAACCCTGATTGTGGTATGTCAAATGGAGTTGTCGTAATACAAGTAGGAGGTGGTAGTAATAATTATACTTTCCAATGGAGTGATCCTAACTCAATAGATAATGCAATTAGAAATGATTTGCCAGGAGGAACATTTAGTGTAACGGTAATTGATAATGGACCGAATGGATGTGTGGGCACAGCAACATTTACATTGATGGAAGATGGAGGTTCAACGGCTACTGTTAATATAACAAGTACATCTCCAGTTTCATGTCCAGGTGATGCGAATGGAAGTGTGGTTTTTGATGTTGTTCCAGATGCTGGATTTGTACAACCTATGAATCAGCAAATTCTTGATGGTGCTGGAAATAATTTTCAAAATGGAACATTGCCTCCAGGTGACTACTGCGTAGAAATTACGGATGGAAATGGATGTGTTTCAGGTAGTAACTGTTTCACTATTGATGCACCAGATCCAATTATTATCAATGTTGATATTTTCCCAACAACATGTGCGCAGGGTGGTTCAATTGAGTTAACTGCCACAGGTGGTTCAGGAAGTTATAGTTATAACTGGGCAGATGTAGCAGGTAATAATGATCCTCAAAATAGAATAGATTTAATACCAGGAATTTACTCTGTAACAGTTACTGATAACAACAGTTGTACTGCTGCATTGGATAATATTGTGATTGCTGACGGATGTGTTAATTGTATGGCTGATGCGGGTTCAATCCAAGCGAATTCATCTACGGTTTGTTTTTCAGGAGCACCTGTTACTATTACAGTTACTCCAAATGTAGGACCTACTGTACCAGCTGGTTTTAATGTAGTATATGTTTTGACTACTGGAGCTGGATTAGATATTATACAAGTCAACTCAATTCCAGATTTTTCGGTAAATGCATTAGGTGCATATACTATTCATACATTGGTCTTTGACCCAACAACTTTAGACCCGAATACTTTTACAAATGGTTTAGACTTGAATGCTGCCTTACTACAAGGTGGAGGAACTATATGTGCTTCATTAGATGTGGGAGGTGCGCCAATTTCTCTTATCAATTGTTCAGCTTGTACAGAACCTATCGTTCAAAATACAGTTGTCATTGAAGCGACTTGTGGAAATGCAGATGGTTCAGCTACAATTACTATAGCAGGATCAGGTAGTTATAATTATCAATGGTCATCAGGTTCTAGTACAACAAATATTAATGTAGGATTAGCTGCTGGAACTTATATTTATACAGTTACTGATACTAGTAATCCTAATTGCTCTTTGATAGATTCTTTAGTAGTTGGAAATGTAGATGGACCGGATATGAGTATTTTTTCACAAACGCCTACTAGTTGTAATGCAATGAACGGAACTGCTGTATTAGAACCTCAAACTAATTTATTCGATTGGAGTGATGGAACTTCTGGAGCAATTAGAACAGACTTAGCTTCAGGTATAAATGTAGTAACAGTAACTGATCCTGCAACTGGATGTACTAATGTTTTTGAAATATTGATTGAGTCCATTCAAAGTTTAAATATTCAACCAACTATTGTACAACAACCAAATTGTAATAATGCAGATGGAGAAGTAGGACTTACGGTAACAGGTGGTAGTACCAACTACACTTATATATGGAGTGATAATCCTATCAATTCTCCTGATAGAACTGGATTATCAGCAGGTGCTTATGGAGTTACCGTTATTGATAATGGTCCAAATGCATGTGAAAGTTCAATAACATTTGTATTGTTAGATAATGTTACACCTACTGCGACGGTTAATATTACCAATCCAAATAATGAAGTATTTATCAGCTGTGCAGGAAGTGCAGATGGAGAAGTTCAATTTACAGTTACTCCTGCGGGCAATACTGAAACAATATATGATGGTAATGGAATGCCACAAACGAATGGTCAATTAACAGCAGGCAATTATTGTATAGTTGTAGAAGATGGTGGAGGTTGTGCTATTGGTGAATCTTGTTTTACAGTTATTGAACCAGACCCAATTTTGATAAATGTAGAAGTAACTAATATGGATTGTAACGACCCAGGAGGTATAGAAATCCTAGCCTTCGGAGGAACTGGATTTTTATTATTTGATTGGGCAGATTTACCTAACTCTAGTGACCCACAAAATAGATTCAACTTAGCTGCAGGTTTATATGATTTAACAGTAACAGACGGAAACGGATGTATGGCAGTTGTTAATGACATATTAGTTCAAGATGATTGTAATACAGACTGTCCTGTATCGAGTGAAGAATTTGTCGTAATACCTATCAATACTATTGATACGGTTTGTGTTACATTAGATAGTTGTTTTGTAGATTCTCTTACAACTTATGCATTATTAGATGGATCAGTATTAGGCAGTTCTGCATTTGGTTCATGGTCATTAGAACCAAACGGATGTCTAGCTTATCAAGCAAATGATTCAGCAGGAGTATTTATAGATACTGTTTGTGTAGTTTCTACATTCAATATATTAACAGATACAACGTGTTTTATTTTTACTCTTCTTCCAGCTTGTAATGGACCTGATATTATTATGGAAGACTCTATTACATTGATGACCGCTGATTGTCCTGCTGGCGCAGATTATTGTTTGGAAATAGACCTCGCACAGGTGTTGAATTTTAATTTAACAGATAATGGTCAACCATTCGCAATAGGTAATCAAGGTTGTAATTTTGATACGACATATTTCTATTCCTTAGGTGCTTTTTTAAATGTAGCTCCTAACGGACCTTATACATTGACCTCATGGGAAGTAAATGGAAATACATTTACCATTGATTCTTTCCAAATGGTTTCTGAATTAGTAGACTCGATGAATATTTGGGATCCATTAGCAAACTGGACGTTGAATAATGGAGTAATTACTGGACTTAATTCAGGTTCTACTTATGGAAGTTTGGATATCATTCAACTAATTACAGGTGCATCTACAAATCTTGATGTTGACATTAATCAAATTCCAAATGGAACAGTTATTAATCTTAGTACAGGATTCCATGAGTTGATTATTACCGACTTAATAACGGGATGTCTAGATACTTTATATGCTGAAGTAATCTGTGATGATTGTCCTACTGTTTATAGTGGACCTTCTACCATAGTTGGAGCGGATTGTAATACTTTAAATGATTTATGTTTAGATATTCCACTTCAAGAATTTTTATTCAACTATGAAGTTATTGATAATGGAGCTATCTATGGAGGTGTTCGTAAAGGTTGTGGTTTTGATACCTTATCGACTTGTTACTTAATTTCTGCATTACCAGATGCTGGTACTGCTGGTCCTTATGTCATTGACTTTTGGGAAGTAGGTGGATTGACGTTCTCTTCGGACTTCGATGATTTACAAGAATTATTAGGATTAATGAATGGTTGGGATCCTACTGGTAACTGGGTGTTAGATGTTGCTGCAGGAACAATCTGTGGAGGTACTCCTGGGCAAGATTATGGAATGATGGAAGTCACTCAAACAAATACAGGTGCAATAGCAACTCTAGATCCTGATTTTGTGATTCTTACATTTGCATCTGCAATTGAGTTAGACACAGGATTCCATGAGTTAATATTAATAGATACTGTAGCAGGATGTATTGATACTATTTCAGTTACAATAGATTGTGATGTAGTGACAGGAGGTGTAGATACATTGTTACAAGTTATGGTTAGTCAAACAGATACTTTATGTTTTAACTTTACTGATACGATTGTAAGTGCAGTTAATTTATGTCCTAATTTATCTGATGGCAATGTTGCTGGTTTTGGATTTATACCGGGAACTAACTGTATAGAATATACAGGTGCAGTAATCGGATTAGATACTTTCTGTATGGTCTTTGAGTACTCTGATGGAACTTTTGATACGACTGGAATTGTCATAGACGTAGTACCTGAATTACTCTCAGGTGATACTATAGAAATAGGCGTGTTAATTAATTTCACAGAAACCTTCTGTATAGATACTGCTGCATTTTTGGCACCAGTAGATACCATCTATAATTTATGTGAAGGCTCTTCAGGTATATTTACAGATGTATCGCTCCTAGAGCCAAATTGTATAGAAGTGATGGCATTTAATATAGGTGGCTTAGATACCGCATGTATAGTGATGTGTGATACTTTTGGAGTTTGTGATACTACTATTTTCTTAATAGATGTTACACAACCCGAACTCATAGAAGTATTTGATACCGTCGTCATAGACGATAGTTTTACTTACTGTCCTGATACCACGCAACTCTATGGTACGGTCATTTCAATTGAAAATATATGTGATACCTTATCAGGTACCAATGTAGACTTTACTGTAAATCCACTTACCTTCTGTGTCGATTATGATGCCATAACAATAGGAACAGATACCGCCTGTTTGGTTGTCTGTGATGACTTAGGAATTTGCGATACGACCTTATATGTCGTTACTGTTATCAATCCTATTGATACGATTATAGCAGTCGATGATGATACCTCGACATTTACAATTAATCCAGTAACGATCGATATTTTTGCAAATGATTCCTTTAATCCAGATTCTTTAATTTTTGGAATTGTTACAGGAGTAAGTCATGGAACATTAGTGAGTAATCCCGATGGTTCATTTACCTATCTAGCCGAGGCTGGATTCTGTGGTGCCGTCGATAGTTTTACCTATTTCATATCCAATGGAACGCTATCCGATACTGCCTTAGTGACGATTGAAGTTCTCTGTGATGATATATTTGTATTCAATGGATTCTCTCCGAATAATGACGGAGTCAATGAAACACTTGTGATACAAGGAATAGAAAACTTTAGCAATAATGAAGTTTGTATATTTAATCGCTGGGGTAATCGAGTTTTCTTTAGACAACAATATACTAATGATGATGGATGGGCAGGTGATTTTGACGGCAAGGATTTACCCGATGGAACTTACTTCTATATCATAGACGATGGAGAAGGAGGTAGGCATACTGGGTGGCTACAAATACAGCGATAAATAACTGTCGTGACTATTGCCGCTTTGCGTTATAGTCACGACAATTTTTTATATTAAAAATTTTGAAAAGGAAATACATGTTATTACTTTTGTCAAAACTAACAAACATTTGTTTTAACCAGTCAAGAAAAACAGTACACTTACTAAGACAACAAATTGAGAAAAGATATTCTTATAAATTAATTACTTTTTTTTGAGACTTACTAATATAAATTCCTTACCGACCATATTTCAAAAACGATTATAATATAAGAGAAAGAATTAGATTCTTTAAATATACAAATATGTATTTTTTTAAAGATCCAACCTTTTAAACTCATTTTCAATTCATAGTAAAATTGGAAGAGTCTAGCTAGTGTATA
>JALZVK010000148.1 GCA_023301005.1 Saprospiraceae bacterium
TTGGGTCAAAAAGATTTACTCATTGATCCTCAAGGAAACTGGGGAGATGCTCGGACTGGTGACGGCGCAGCTGCACCTCGTTATATCGAAGCACGACTAACTAAGTTTGCATTGGAGGTCGCATTTAACAGTCAAACTACTGAATGGCAATTGACCTACGATGGTCGTAAAAAAGAACCTGTTCAGTTGCCCATGAAATTTCCTTTGCTACTAGCTCAAGGAGCTGAAGGAATTGCAGTAGGACTTTCCACTAAAATATTACCGCACAATTTTATCGAACTTATCAAAGCTTCTATTAAAATTTTAGAAGACAAACCTTTTAAAATCGTTCCCGATTTTATGACAGGTGGAATGATTGATGTTACAGATTACAAAGCGGGGAAACGTGGAGGAAAAGTAAAAGTCCGTGGTGTCATAGAAAAAGTAGATAAGGACACACTCGTCATCAAAGAGTTACCTTATGGAGTGACGACTGCCAACTTAATGGATAGCATCGTAAAAGCAAATGATAAAGGAAAAATCAAAATCAAAAAAGTTACCGATAACACCGCTAAGGAAGTTGCGATTGTTGTGGACTTAGCAGCAGGTGTTTCCCCTGAGGTAACGATGGATGCTTTGTATGCATTTACAAATTGTGAAGTTTCTATTTCTCCTAATGCATGTGTTATCGTAGATAACAAACCACTTTTTCTTTCTGTAAATGATTTGTTGAAATATAGTACTGAAGCAACTAAAGATTTGCTTCGCCAAGAGTTAGAAATTAAAAAAGGAGAGCTAGAAGAGAAATGGCATTTTGCAAGTTTAGAAAAAATATTTATCCAAAATAGAGTCTATCGAGAAATTGAAGAATCTGAAACTTGGGAAGAAGTCATCGAAACGATTGATAAAGAGTTGAAAAAATATATCGTTACTCCAAGTGATAAAAAGAAGAAAGCGGATAAGCGACTTAAATTGATGCGAGACATCACAGAGGAAGATATTGCTCGATTGACTGAAATAAAAATAAAACGGATTTCAAAATACAACTCGTTCAAAGCAGATGAGTTGATTGCGAAAATCGAAGAAGAATTAAAAGAAGTTAAATACAATCTTAAACACTTGACTAAATATGCAATCGCATATTTTGAAAGGTTATTAGAAAAATACGGAAAGGGGAGAGAGCGTCGTACCAAAGTATCTTCTTTTGAAACTATCAAGGTTGCAATGGTCGTTGCCAATAATGCAAAATTATATGTCAATCGAAAAGAAGGATTTATTGGTTCAGGGACACAGATGAAAAAAGAGGAATTTATTTCTGATTGTTCTGACATTGACGATATTATAGTTTTACGTAAGGATGGAAAATTAAAAGTAAGTCGAATCTCGGATAAGATTTTTATGGGTAAAAATATTTTGCATGTTGCCGTTTGGAAAAAAGGCGATGCTCGAACAACCTATAATATGATATATGTAGATGCTAAATCTGGTCGGTCGATGGGTAAACGTTTTCAAGTAACTGGAATTACTCGAGATAGAGAATACGATTTGACCAAAGGAGCAAAAGGTTCTAAAGTCCATTACTTGACTGCCAATCCAAATGGAGAATCCGAAGTTGTAACTATTCAATTATCTCAAGGTTGTGGAGCACATAAAAAAGTTTTTGATTACTATTTTGAATCACTCGAAATTAAAGGAAGAGGTTCGAATGGAAATATCATTACCAAATATCCAGTTCGAAAAGTGACTCAAAAAGAGTTAGGGCAATCAAGTCTTGGTGCTCAAAAGTTATGGATGGATACTGCAAGTGGTAGATTGAATACAGAAGAGAGAGGAACATTCCTTGGTGACTTCGATACAGGTGATTCGATTTTTTCATTATACAAAAATGGAACTTACGAAATCGTAGATTTCGATATGACCAAACGATTTGATCCAAAGGAATTATTGACGATTCAAAAATTTGATCCGAATACTGTGATTAGTGCAGTTTATTTTGATGGAAATAAAAAGTGGACAATGGTCAAACGTTTCCAAGTAGAAACAACTTCTAATAATCAAGTCTTTAATTTCCTCTCTGAACATAAAAGTTCAAAACTACTTTTTGGAAGTATCAAAGAGAATCCTGAAATAGAATACAACTATAAAGTAAAATCGAAAAAGATGTCAGGCAAAGTCAAGCTTGCTGACATTATAGGTGTCAAAGGTTGGAAAGCTTTAGGAAATAAATTAAGCGACCAACGCCTCACAGGAGTGAAAGAAGTGGATGCGGATACAAAAGATAAGTTATCTCCAGGTGATACGATTGAGTTGTTTTAATTTTTTTAAAATAAAATAAAAAACGGGCATTTCAATTATTTTGAAATGCCCGTTTTTATTTAGGATTTATTTTGTGTTATTTTTTTCTTTGAAAAAATTATAGATGAATCTTTCTTCCTCACTAATAAAATCAACTAAAAAGAAACGATGCTCTTCTCTGATTTCCATTTTCTTTTCTCTTTCTAAAAAAGAATATTCAATTCCGTAATTGATTAGAGCACTTTCATTTCTGATTTCATTTAAAGCTCTTTTATATTCATGTCTAACAAAGAAATAAAGTCCATAGTTGACATTTGGGTCAACATTTAGAATGATATAATTTTGCTCATTATTACTATCAGCAATTGCAGATTTTATTTTTTTAAATAAATCATCTTTTGCAATTAATTCATTTTGAAAAGAGATAGAACCATCAGCTTCAACTTTTATTTCATTATCGATAGGCTCAAAAAAATCTGCAATGCAAAGTTGCTCGTGGTTATTACCTTCAAATATTGATTTAAAATCTTTAAATGAAGTGCTTGGGTTTTGCCTTAAATAATTCCCCCAATAATTGTTATAAAAACAAACAAATGGAAGTCTAACTGAAAGACCTTTATCAGTAGTATAATAATAAACATCAGGAACATTTTCAGCCTCAGTAAGTGCAGCTAAAGAAATTTTATGTTGACTATTTATGCTTAGAGTTTCAAATAATTTATTGACATGTTTCATCTTTAAATCTTTATCAATAAAAAGATGAGCGATAATTGCACGACGCTTCTTTTCAGGAATCATTACTCTAAAATTTTCAAGAAACAAATCCATTTTATGGATAGAAAACTCATTCCCTTCTGAAGTGCTAAAATTAGGTATGTCATCTTTTTCAGGATCGCCAACGAAGATGCTTGTAATTAAACTTTTGTGAGTTAGCTTTGTAGTTGCGTTTTCATTTGGAACTACAGGAAGATTTATTTTTAATTTATAATGAGGTAAATTTCTGACTCTTAAATGATAAGCTTCTTTTATTGTAACTAAATGAACTTGTGAAAATAAAAACGCTAGGAAGCAAATTCCTATAATACCAATTAGTTTTGTTCTTAAATTAAATCCAAAGATTTTTTGAAATTGAGAACCAACATATAATTGCAACCATATGATAGTAAGTAAACTTGCCCACCAACCGATTCCTTGAAACTTATATATGGTCAGCAAACTACCGAAGGATAAGAGTCCTGTATAAACTGACCAAGAGAATCCAAAAAAGAAAGTACTCCAAATTGAAAATCTGACATTTGTAAAGGCATTAAATTTTTCATATCGCTGCATCATAAATCTTCTATTTTTATTTACAAAAAATTCTAAGAAAGCAAGCTGCCCCATAATTAGTCCAATAAATGCAAATAGGAAATGATAGTATTTAATCTCTGTAGGAGCAACTAGCGCATAACCCGTCCACTCATAATAGATTGAAAAATCAAGAGAAATAAAGACTAAGCTTAAAAAACAATAAAAAACAAATGCAGTAAAAAGTCCCACAATCATTCCCAACCACAATCTCTTTTTATCAAAAGATTGATTGGAAAATTTGGTCGATATGGAATTTCTTAATAGCATAATAAAAATTTATGTTTTTACAGATAACTCTACTAGTTTTACAGACGAAAATTGCAATTAAATTGACGTATACACTTTTTATAACAATACAATTACTTTTTCAAAAAAATAAATGACCACCGACGACTATAAAAAAATAGCTTCCACACTTCCCCGTAACCCAGGAGTTTACAAATTTGTTGATGCCAACGAAAAGATACTTTATGTAGGCAAAGCAAAAAATCTAAAAGTCCGTATCGCTTCCTACTTTGGCGAACGAAAAGACCGTCGTCGAAAAACAAAAATCTTAGTCAAAAAAGCGCATCACGTAGAATATATAATTGTTGAAACAGAACACGATGCGCTTCTCCTCGAAAGTACATTGATAAAAAAATATCAACCTCGTTATAATGTAGCATTAAAGGATGGAAAAAGTTATTCCTACATCTGTATCAAAAAAGAAAGATTCCCAAGAGTGTTTTTGACGAGGCGAGTTATCAAAGATGGTTCGACTTATTTCGGACCTTATGTTTCCAAATATCAAGTCGGAGTGATTTTAGATTTAATCAAAAATTTATTTCCACTTAGAACTTGTACTTTGAATCTTTCGCAAGCGAATATTGATAAAGGGAAATTTAAAGTCTGCTTAGAATATCATATCAAAAATTGTAAAGGTCCGTGCGAAGGTCATGAGTCCGAAGAAGATTATAATGCAAAAATCGAACAGATAAAAAATATTCTTCGAGGTCGTTTCAAAATTGTAAAAAGTTACCTCAAAGAAGAGATGATGCGCTATGCAGAAGAAATGAAATTTGAAAAAGCTCAAGAAGCAAAAGAGAAATTATCTGCCTTTACAGATTATCAAGGGAAGTCAACCGTAGTGAGTACAACTATTCAAAATGTAGATGTGTTTTCAATAGCCAATGATGAAAAGGAAGCTTATGTCAATTACCTCAAAATTATTGATGGGGCAATTATACATACTTATACTTTGGAGATGACGATGAAT
>JALZVK010000149.1 GCA_023301005.1 Saprospiraceae bacterium
ATTCATTAAAAATTCAACTTTAAAAAATGTCAAACAACTTACTTGCAGGAAAAAAAGGAATCATCTTTGGCGCACTCGATGAAAAAAGTATCGCATGGAAAGTCGCTGAAAAATGTGTAGAACAAGGTGCTCAAATTACTTTAACTAATGCTCCTGTTGCTTTACGTTTTGGAAAAATCCAAGCACTTGGTGAAAAACTAAATGCTGAAATTATTCCAGCTGATGCAACTAGTGATGAAGATTTAGAAAACTTGATTACTAAGTCTATGGAAATTTTAGGTGGAAAATTAGACTTCGTTTTACACTCTATCGGTATGTCTTTGAATGTTAGAAAAAAGAGAGATTATACCAATATCAAATACGATTGGATGCACAAGACTTTTGATATTTCTGCTATCTCATTTCATAGAGTGATGCAAAAGGCAATGGAACTCGATGCTATCAACGATTGGGGAAGTATCATGGCATTGACTTATATCGCAGCGCAAAGAACATTTCCTGACTATAACGAAATGGCAGAATCTAAAGCCTTGTTAGAATCTTTTGCACGAAGTTTCGGATACCATTATGGAGTAGAAAAGAAAGTGAGAGTGAATACTATTTCTCAATCTCCAACTTGGACAACTGCAGGAAGTGGCGTAAAAGGATTTAAAGAATTTTTCGATTATGCAGATACAATGTCTCCTCTTGGAAATGCGCCTGCGGAAGCTTGTGCAGATTATTGTGTAACGATGTTTTCGGATTTCACGAAATATGTTACGATGCAGAATCTATATCATGATGGTGGATTTTCGAATATGGGAATGAGTCCTGCGTTGATAAAAATTGAAGAATAGTTTCTAATTTCCTATTTATAAAAAAATACCAAAGCTCAATGAAATTAAAATTTCATTGAGCTTTTTCTTTTTGATAAATACATGACTTTCCAAAACCAAAACAATACTTATCTTAGCAGAACAAAAATAAAACAATTAAAACATGAAGAATTTTTTACTTATTATTTTTTCTTTTATTTCCCTTTCAGCATTTGCTCAACCACAAGAAGCAACGCTACTTGGAACATGGAATGACCCTAGCATTCCACCAACTGTATTTTTTGATAATGCCTATAATGAGATTTGGGGATTAGCAGTTAACGATAGCGAAATCGCTGTGATAGGAAGTACACTCGGAACTCATTTTATAGATGTAACCGACCCAACTAATCCTATCGAATTGACAGATGCTTATGTTGCAGGTGCAGCGCAAGGTGTAGGAATTGTACATCGAGATTATCATGATTTGAACGGCTACCTTTATATCGTTTGTGATGAAGGACAGAGTACACTTCAGATAGTTGACATTTCTGATTTACCAAATAGCACAACAGTAGTTTATGATTCAAATGATATTTTAAGACGATCGCATAATGTGTTTATTGACTCTACACATACACGATTATATTCTTGTGGAACTACGAGTGCAAGTGGTTCTAGTGTACATTTGCAAATCATCGACATTTCTGACCCAAGTAATCCAGAAGTATTAAATAGTTATTCAGGTATTCCTTATGTACATGATGTCTATGTGGTAGATAATATTGCTTATGCTAATTGTGGAAATCAAGGATTTTTTGTTGTTGATTTTACTGATGTAATGAATCCTGTAGTTTTGGGAAGTATGACGACTTACCCACAACAAGGTTATAATCACTCAGGTTGGTTAGATGATGACGGCGATCATTATTACCTCGCAGATGAAACTTGGGATATGGATATGAAAGTTGTTGACGTAAGCGACTTCAATGATATGTCGGTGATTTCGACTTTTAATGCAGACCAGACTTTGACAACTATTCCTCATAATTTGATAGTGCGTTGTAATCGATTATATGTTTCTTATTACTATGATGGTCTTCAAGTTTATGATATTTCTGACCCAACTAATCCAATTCGAATTTATAATTATGCTACTTCTACTCGACCAAATTCGCAAGGTTATGAAGGTGCGTGGGGTGTGTATCCTTTTCTTCCTTCGGGAAATATTTTAGTATCTGATATGCAAAATGGATTGTTTGTTTTGGATGCGATAAGTGAGCATACTTGCGAAGTTGTTTTGGATGCCAATACACCTGAAGATTTTGTCAACAACATAAATGTATTTCCTCAACCTGCTATAGATTTTATCAAAATAGAACTACAAGCTACTGATAATCAACTAAATACAACTTTTGAATTAGTGGACATCACGGGTAGAACGGTTCAGGTTTTTGCTAATCAGAATTTGATTATGGGAAATAATGAATTGTCATTGGAGTTAAGTGAATCTATTAATAGTGGAATGTATTTCCTTAATATTGCTCAAGAGAATTGGAGTGTATCGAAGAAAATTATTATTGGAAAATAAGATACTACCGCTAGCGCCTTTGCTCCGCAAGG
This sequence comes from Saprospiraceae bacterium, assembly GCA_023301005.1. GTDB lineage: Bacteria > Bacteroidota > Bacteroidia > Chitinophagales > Saprospiraceae > CAJQQY01. The sequence goes on from JALZVK010000149.1 coordinate 2,418, forward strand.
TGCTAAGTAACGATAAAACAATAACTCCGTCATTTGGGCGGATTATTTTGCCCTCATTTTTCCTTAAAAATCAGTCATAGTATCAACAATACTCCTTCTTTTTAACCTGCCTGCGGTAGGCAGGGAAAAACTGAGAACAAAATAATCTCCCCCAAAAGACTGACTTATTATTTTATCGTTACT
>JALZVK010000150.1 GCA_023301005.1 Saprospiraceae bacterium
TATGGTATTATTTTTTAAAGGAAAACCTGCCTGCCGGCAGGCAGGTAGCGGAAAAAGATATTCTTTTAAAACTCGGTTACTATTGTCTAACTACTTAATATCACCCAACTGGTACAGCAGCCTTATATAGTACAGCTTTTCCATCACTCATAATCGTATAGGTAGATTCGCTCGGTGCAAAAAATGCATCTCCTCTTGTCAATTCAAATTCTTGTTCATCATTATAAATTATCACATTTCCTTCCATAACAATCAGCGTTTCAGGAGTCAAAGCAGACACACAATAGAACGCTTCAAAATCTTTTAAGTTAATTCGACTTAATTCAAAATCAGGTGCAGGCGTTTTATATACCGTTTCAAATTCTGAGCCTGCTGTTCCTTTTAAGATATTTGGAGTAACAGGTTGGAATTTCATATTTTCTAACAATTCATTTACATCTACATGTTTTACGGTAAGTCCACCTCTAAAGACATTATCAGAGTTCGCCATCAATTCCATATTGACACCTTCGAGATAAGCATGTGGAATTCCAGCATCTTGAAAGATGCCTTCTCCTTTTTTCAAATTAACTAAGTTGAAAATATAGATTGAAAATATTCCTCTATCATAATGACCACCTTCCAACATATTATCTCTAAATGCCAACGCCGCCCAGTAGTCAGGACTACTTTTTTCTATTTTATTTTTTTTAAATAAATCACTCAATCGCTCTCCGAGCGGTTGCAAAATTTCATCGACTTGCTCTTGCGACATTTCCATTAGATTTTTATAAAAATGAAAAATCTCATTTCCTACATCTCTTGTTCTCACTCTTTGGAAATATTCTGATAAATCTGCAAACTCATAAACGTCTGCCAATGTCGCTGCTATCTCTTCTTCACTTTTAAATCCATGCAATAACCAGAAGTCAGTTAGAGCAACCATTATTTCGGGCTTATGATTATCATCTTTATAATTTCGATTTTTAGCTGTCAATGAAATTCCAGCTTCATTCTCTCTTACAAATCCTTTTTCAGCAGCTTCCTTTGAAGGATGCGTTTGAATGGAAAGCATCTTATTAACATCCAATACTTTGAACAAATAAGGCAATGTGTTTCCAAATTTCTTAACTACTCGTTTGCCTAGTGCATCAGGATGATTGACCAACCATTCATTTAATGCAGCAGAATGTCCATTGTCTTGAACAAAAGCAGGTCCTCTCTGATGAGCACCCAACCATATTTCTGCAAATGGCTGATTATCAGCATTTTGCACCTTCATTAATTGCGGAATAAAAGTCGTACCGCCCCAAGCGTAATTTTGGACAGCTCCTTTGATTGGATAAATTTTTCTCATAACATTTTCTCTTTGTAAAAAATAATTAATGATGATGAACTATGAGTATTAAAACCCTTCACTCATAGTTCATCACTCGACACTAACTACTTCGCATTTTTTTATATTTATTGATTAATCCATTAGTGGAAGAATCATGTGATTTTACTGCTTTATCGTTTTCTAGTTCTGGCAATATCTTTTTAGCCAACTGCTTCCCTAACTCCACTCCCCATTGATCAAAACTATAAACATTCCAAATTATTCCTTGAACAAATATCTTATGTTCATATAATGCAATTAAACTGCCTAAATTGCGTGGAGTCATTTTTTTTATCAAAAAAGAATTAGTCGGACGATTACCTTCAAATACTTTAAATGGAACTAGCTTGGATATTTCTTCTTTTGACTTCCCAGCTGCTTTCAATTCTGACTCGGCTTCCTTTTTAGTTTTGCCATTCATTAAGGCTTCCGTCTGAGCAAAAAAGTTAGATAATAATTTTACATGATGATCACCAATTGGGTTCTGACTTTGAGCAGGAGCTATAAAATCACAAGGAATTAATTTAGTTCCTTGATGTATCAATTGATAAAAAGCATGTTGTCCATTCGTTCCAGGTTCTCCCCATACGACAGGACCAGTTTGGTAACTAACTCTTTTACCATTTCTATCTACGCACTTTCCGTTGCTCTCCATATTGCCTTGCTGAAAATAAGCTGCAAAACGATGTAGATATTGATCATAAGGTAAAATCGCTTCTGTCTCTGCTCCGAAAAAATTATTATACCATATTCCTATCAGTGCTAAAATAACAGGAATATTTTTCTCTAAAGGCATTTTTTCAAAATGATTATCCATTGCATGAAATCCATCTAGCAATTCTTCAAATACATCATAGCCCATCGTACATGCCATCGACAACCCAATAGCCGAAGTCAAAGAATATCGCCCTCCTACCCAACTCCAAAATTCAAACATATTTTCAGGTGCAATTCCGAATGCTTCTACTCCTTCTTGATTAGTCGAAACAGCTACGAAATGCTTTTTGACAAATTCTTTTTTCTTTGCTTTCTTTAAAAACCAATTACGTGCCGAATGTGCATTCGTCATCGTTTCTTGAGTCGTAAAAGTTTTGGAAGCGATGATAAATAAAGTGGTTTCTGCTGAAAGATTTTTTAAAGTTTCTGCGATATGAGTTCCATCTACATTAGAGACATAATGAACTCGCATTCCTTTTTTCCAATATGGTTTCAAACTTTCAGTTACCATCACAGGTCCCAAGTCACTTCCTCCGATTCCGATATTCACAATATCTGTGATTCGCTTACGTGAATATCCTTTCCATTTTCCAGAAATTATTTTTTGGGAAAATTCTTCCATTTGCCCTAGTACTCTTTTCACATCAGGCATTACATTTTTTCCATCTACCTTGATTGCTTTTCGAGAGCGATTTCTTAGTGCGGTATGTAAAACTGCTCGACCTTCAGTCTGATTTATTTTTTCACCTGAATACATTTGCTCAATTGCAGATTTCAATTTTGTCTCCTTCGCTAATTTGACTAACAACTTAATCGTTTCACGATTGATTCTATTTTTTGAAAAATCAAGAAATATATCTTCAAATTCTAAAGAGAACTTTTGGAAACGCTTCGCATCTTTTGCAAATAAATCTTTCATATGAATTCGCTTCATTTCTTGATGATGCTTTTTCAATGCTTTCCAAGCTGAGGTTTGAGTTGGGTTTATATTTTTCAACATGATATTGATTTCTATTTTTTCCGCAATATTAATTATAATTTCCGATATTAGTTATTGTGTAAATTAAGTGTTTGAGTGTATAGGTGTATAAGTGTATAAGTGTATGAGTTGTCGAATACTTTTTGATTCAGGTTCATTCGATTATTATTCACTATTAATTATTTCATTATTAATTACAATGAGTTGGAACAACATACTAGGGAAACGAGGCGAAGAACTCGCTGTTCGTTTTTTAGAGAAAAAAAATTATAAAATTTTAGAAAAAAATTGGCGGTACCGTCGAGCGGAATTAGATATCATTGCTAAGGATGGTGAGGCATTGGTTTTTGTAGAAGTGAAAACTAAAAGCAATAATCAATTTGGCGAACCTGAATCTGCGGTTGATGAAAAAAAAGAAAATCTTATGGCTTCCGCTGGCGCAGCTTACATGCGAAAAATTGGACATGAGTGGGAAATTCGTTTTGATATTGTTTCTATCATTTATACCAATGAAAACGATTATCATATCAAGCATTTTGAGGATGCTTTTTTTCCGAATCGGGACTTTTAGAAAGACTTTGTTACACAAGCTTAGATTTTGAAATTTTGTCGATTATCAAGTATAGCTAAAATCTCAACTTCTTTTCTTATTTCATCAATTCTATAATAGGCGGAAGTGTGTCTAGTAATCAAACATTTTCGGATGGCAGGAAAAGATTCTGATTTCGGAAAACTACTCGGAAAAAGTCCAATTTGATCCATTGCCTTTTGAAGTTTCTCTAAAAAATCATCACTTACTTGTTTTGACCAAGTGTTTTCTAAATAATTTAAAATCTCTCTTATTTGTTCTGCTGCCTCTGATGAAATATATACTTTCATCCTCTTTCAATTCTAAGTTTCTCTACAAATTCATCAAAAGGAATTCTTTTTCCATTATCATGTTGCTGCATTCCTTTTTTGATAAGATCTTTTTCATCATCAGACAAATCTTCCCAAAAATCAGTCTGCGGGGCGATCAGATTTTCAATTTGTATTAAGATTGCCTCATCCTGTAATTTTGCAAGATATTCGATAATATTTAATTTTCTGGCTTCCATACCTGAGCTTCCTGTCATAATTAATTATATTTTTTTATTCAAGATCGTCAAAAAAAAGGTGTTTTCAAAAAAATATTCAAAAAAAAGGATTTTCATATTATGCGCTTTAATGGTGCATTTTTTCCAAATCTGGAGTTTTAGTAAATCCTTATTTCTTCTCCAAAGAATTTCTAAAGATAAATATTGATAATACAATTCCAACCAAAGCCACAACTCCTAATCCCATCCAAAATTCACCATTTGAAGTTTTAAGATACATCAAATTACTTGGATACATCATCACTAGAGTGATTATACCAAAAAGCATCAAACCCAATTTAATCTTGCTCATGTTTGTTTTTTTTCAAAAATATAGAAAAAACCGAAGGTTTCTTTAAAAAATATAGGAAATCACTACAGATTTATCCATTTTAAATTTTTAATTATTCATTAATAAAACTATCTTTGTGCTCCAATTTTGAAAAAAAGATAATTATCATGAAAAAAGATACTCATCCATCTAATTATAGAAAAGTAATATTTAAAGACATCTCAAACGATGTTTCTTTTATGAGCCAATCATGTGCTGACACTAAAGAAACAGTTATGTGGGAAGATGGAAATGAATACCCTCTTATAAAATTAGAGATTACTGCTGCTTCACACCCGTTCTTTACTGGTAAAATGCAGTTTGTAGATACAGCAGGTCGTATTGATAAATTCAATAAGAAATTTGCTAAGTTCGCTGAAGCTAATCCTACTAAACAAGAGGAAGAAGCTAAAAAAAATGAAGCAGAAAAGCCTGCTGAGTAATATTTACTCACATAGTAACAAAAAAAAAAGTCCTGAACTTATAGTTCAGGACTTTTTTTATGCCCTAATCTAGAAATGAAAGCATAATTTGTAATTATTCAGAAAATAGAGAATAGAGAATAGAATTATATTGAGAAAATAGAGAATCCTTACAGTAGTGATTATTGATTTTTAGGTCTCTAATCTCTGTTCCTTATTCTCGCTTCTGAATAGTTACCATAATTTTATTTTTTTAAAAAACACTCCTTTTATTTTTTGAACGGAATGAAAAGAATATTTTTACAAAAAATTCACAACGACCGCTATGCCTAATTTCATTCTTTTTGACGACGATGTTCGAGACAAATTATTACCACTTACTTTTACACGTCCTGTGGGAGAGCTTAGAGTTGGTATTTTAACTATCAAAGAAAAGTGGCAACGACACTTACACATCGATAATATATCCTACATCACTCAAGATTATTTAATTGATAAATTTCCAATTCATATTGAGAAAGATAATATCGTCATTAATGGTTCGGTATTGCCTTCGCCTCGATTGGTGCAGTTGATTATGGAATTGACTCCTAATGAAGCGATTCTCAAAAATGGAGAATTGATTGCCACTCGATTGGATGAACATCAATTTCAACATTTGATAAATGGAGAAGAGATCGAAGAGTTAGTAGGTTTCGATGCAGAGGATACTCCGTTTTTAAAAATCAATCACCTTTGGGATATTTTTAAAATCAATGGCGAAGCGATTCAAGAGGATTTTGATTTGTTGACTAAGAATAGGATTTCACATCCTATCTCTGAAACGAATACGGTCATTGCTCCTGAAAATATTTTTATTGATGAAGGTGCCTCTGTTGAATGTGCTATTTTAAATGCTTCGACAGGACCTATCTATATTGGAAAAAATGCGACCGTTATGGAAGGTGCGTTGGTAAGAGGTGCGTTGGCATTATGTGATAATTCGACGTTGAAGATGGGTGCAAAAATTTATGGCCCAACTACAATTGGACCTCATTCCAAAGTGGGAGGCGAAGTTGGGAACTCTGTTATCACAGGTTATTCGAACAAAGGTCATGAAGGATATTTGGGAAATAGTGTACTCGGCGAATGGTGCAATTTAGGAGCAGATACGAATACTTCTAATTTGAAAAATAATTACGCTGAAGTGAAATTGTGGGATTATACGACTCAACGATTTGGAAAAACTGGTTTGCAATTCTGTGGATTGATTATGGGCGACCATAGTAAAACTGGAATTAATACGATGCTTAATACAGGAACTGTTGTTGGCGTTTCGGCAAATATCTATGGCGCAGGTTATCCTCGGAATTTTATTCCTTCGTTTACTTGGGGAGGCCCGCAAGGGATGACGACTTACCAAACGAAGAAGGCTTTTGATACCGCAGAGAAAGTTATGGCTAGAAGGCAATTAGAATTTACAGATATTGAAAAAGGAATTTTGGAGAAGGTATTTGAGTTGACTTCGGAATTTCGGAGTTGGGAGAAAGCGATTCTTCAGTAAGCTTTAAAACACTAATTTAATTTTCACCACATAGGCACATAGAACACATAGTTTTTATATTTTTCTTCGAAAAATTTCACCTGCCTATTTGACAATTATTAATTATTTCACCTGCCTGTCGGCAAAGTCAGGTCTTTAAATATTTATTATCAAACTACCACTTTGGAAAAAACTATTGAGCTACTTCTTCGAGTTACATATCGAAAGTGCTCCTAGTGACATCAATCCTCACCTATATGTAAGTTTGAATCGAGGGCGGTATCAGTTATGTACTGCCAATGCGATTTATTCCTTTGAAGATTTATATGACAATTTTTTCGATGCATTTAAAGCAATAAAATTGGATGAATATCCAATTGAGAATGTGTTGGTGCTAGGATTAGGTTTGGGAAGTATTCCGCTGATGTTGGAAAAGAATTTTAAAAAGAAATATAATTATACGGCAATTGAAATTGATGAGTCGGTTATTTATTTAGCTTCCAAATATGCGTTGCCTCAGTTGAATTCTAATATCCAAACGATTTGCGCTGATGCTTTTGCTTTTGTCATGCAGACGGAGGAACAGTTTGATATGATTTGTATGGATGTGTTTTTGGATGATGTCGTTCCTGATTTTTTTGAGGAAGATATTTTTTTAGAAAAATTAAAAACGTTGGTGAAACCAACTGGCATCTTATTATTTAATCGATTGGCTAATCATTCTAAAGATATTCAAGAGACGCAGATTTTTTATGAAAAAAAATTCCAACCTGTTTTCCCAAATGGGCAGTACATTGAGGTGAATGGGAATTGGATGTTATTGAATAGGAAGATTTAATTTTTTTCACCGCAGAGTTGAAAGTGAGTTTTCGCAGAGTTACACAGCGTTTTTTTCTCTAAACTTTTTCGACAACTCTGTGTAACTCCGTGCAAACTCATTCCTAACTCTGCGGTAAAAAACAAACAAGTCCTCATAAAAAAAGAAACTATGTTTTATTCACGAATACGATTTTTGATAGGATTTATAATTATTGCTTTAGGAGCATTTATTCATTACAAGCAAGGCATCAGTTCCGCTTGGTATATGTATCTCGGTGGAGTGGTAATTTTGTTGACTCATTTTTTATTTGGAAATGTTTCTTTGGCTTTTGGAAAATTAAACAAAGGTCAAGTCGATGAAGCAGAAGATTTACTCCTACAAATCAAACGCCCTGATTGGTTACTCAAAAGACATCGAGCTTAT
>JALZVK010000151.1 GCA_023301005.1 Saprospiraceae bacterium
TGATTGCCACTAAATTTCCAGATTTACAAGATCAAGCTGCTGAGTATTTTAAGCAATCATTAAAAACAGATGATACCAATCCTGATGCTCATTATCGTTATGGATTAATTTTAGATGAGCATTTCAAAAAGCCTAAAAAGGCAATGCGGCATTTTGAAATAACTGCGGAGTTACAACCTGAACATCTTTTTGTCAACTATGATTTAGCTTTGATCCACTATCGTTTCGGTTCATTCAAAAAAGCTGCTGAGTATTATAATATTGCTTGCGCAATTAATCCTGAATTAAAATCAGATACTAATGACCAAGCATTTATAGCACCTCAAGAAAGTGAAGAAGTTTTAGATATTTCTACTGACTTAAATGACATCTTCAAAGACTTAGATAATGATGCTAACCAAACTATCGAGTTACAAAAAATTGTAGAAACACCTATTCCTGCAAAAGCAACTCAACCAAGTAGAAATAAAAATTTTGAAAAAGTAGTTTTGATAACTGGAGCAACTTCTGGTATAGGAAAAGCGACTGCTAGACTATTTGCACAAAATGGATTTAGAGTGATTTTGACTGGACGACGGGCGAAACGTTTAGCTAAGCTAAAAGAGGAATTTGAAAATAAATTTCCAACGGAAATCGAAACTTTAGTTTTCGATGTTAGAAAAATTGATGATGCGCAATCTGCGATTGCTTCTCTTTCAGAAAATTGGAATAGCATTGATATTTTAATTAATAATGCTGGTTTGGCAAAAGGCTTTGACCCAATCCATGAAGGCAAATTGGAAGATTGGAATACGATGATTGATACCAATATAAAAGGATTGTTATACATGACTCGTTTTATCGCTCCAAGTATGGTTGCTCGAAGAAAAGGTCATATCATTAATGTTTGTTCTACTGCGGGGCATGAAACTTATCCTAATGGAAATGTGTATAGCGCTACCAAACATGCCGTTGATGCATTAACTAAGGGTATGCGATTAGATTTGTACAAACATGGATTACGAGTCAGCCAAGTGAGTCCAGCGCATGTGGAGGAAACTGAATTTGCAAAAGTGAGATTCGATGGTGATGAGCAACGTGCAAAAATATATGAAGATTTCAAACCGCTTCGTTCTGCTGATGTTGCAAATACGATTTATTTTATTGCGACTCAACCTGATCATGTGAATATTCAAGATGTGATGTTGATGGGGAAACAACAGGCTAATAGTCAGAATCTGGATCGGTCGGGAAGGAAGTAAGGAACGATAAAAGAGATTTTATTTTTCTATAAATCAAAAAGCTACTAATGTGATGTTAGTAGCTTTTTGTATTTTACTTCTAAAATATATTTTTTTTAAATTGATAAAATATATCAACTTCTAACGCTAACGCCTTGCAAAGCAAGGCGCTAGCGAAAAACTAGATCTAAAATATCTAGCTCATAAATACCAATTCAGGCTCCCCTCCTAGCCTTCCCCAAACAATCGCATTCTGTTCCCACCTCTTTCCTAAAGTTATTGCATCCTCTTTTGATATATCCAAAATCAGCAAACTCTTCTCCGCTTTCCAATCCTCATTAGCAGGCACTCCGAATCCTTCTGCGAAAACCAAATCCATTTTTTTTACTTCAGAAACGAGCTGAGTATGACGTTTCTCATTTTCCAACAAAGAAAAATCCTTAGAATAAGGATTATATGCAGAAATAAATGCCCAAGTAAAAACATTATTATCTACTAAAAATTCCTCCATATGCCAGTTAGATTCGCCTATTTTAAGGAAAATACTCAATTGTTTAACCTCATAAGTCGTGGCTAGGTATGCTTCTCGTAACTGTTGGTCTAGATTCCTTGAATTATCATCCATTTGAATTATTATAAAATCAACAAAATTGTACCTTTGCGGATATTTTGAGAAAATTAAGTTGTTTGGACTTTTTACTAAAAAGACAAACAACGAAGTTGTCAATATACAACTTCAAAACAAAAAACATTCAAAAATAAGAAATGGATAAGAATAATGTAATTGGTCTGATATTGATTTTTATGTGTTTAATGGCATATACTTTTTTAAATCAAAAATCACCTGAGGAAATAGCAGAGTTAAAACGAGTACAAGACTCTATTAATTTAGCGGAACAACCTAAAGTAGAATTGGACCAACCTGCCGATGCTTCTACGGCACAAGTTCCTGCACCTAATATAACTGAACTTTCAGATTCTGCAAAGCAAGTTGCTCTTGGTAGCAAATTTGGAATCTTTGCCGCTGCGGGTGCTGGTACAGAAGAGGAACATGTTTTGGAAAATAGTTTAATGAAAGTGACCTTCACTAATAAAGGTGGAAAAATCAAAGAAGTGGAACTTAAGCAATATCATAAAATGCTGACTGATTCTGCTAAGACTGTTTTAAAGTTATTTGAAGATCAAAAAAATAAATTCGATTATATATTTCCAGTTGCAGGTGTGGGCAAAATCCGCTCAGGCGATTTGTATTTTAATGCAACTAAAAATTCTAACTCAGTAACTTTCCGAGCTGATGCTGGAGGTGGAAGATATTTTGAACAAAAATATACTTTGAATCCTGAAAATTATGAATTGGATTATGATATTCAATTTGTAGGATTAGGTGGTGCATTAGCTTCTGATGCAAATAGTATAGAATTGCATTGGGTTAATAATTTGGACAAACTGGAACGTAGTACTTACTATGAAAGAATTTATTCCAGTACTTATTTCAAACCCGCAGATGATGATCCAAGTTATTGTTCATGTACAAGTGACGGAGAACAAGATGCGGATAATGAACCAGTAAGTTGGATATCTAATTCTAATCAGTTTTTCAATGCTTCATTAATGACGGAAGACAAACCTTTTGCTTCTGCATTTATGACAACTAAAATGTTGACAGACAAAGATGATGATTTGAAAATCTTGGATTCTAAAATTCAAATTCCATTTGGTCAGACTGCGTCTGAGGCATTTAATATGAAAATGTACATTGGACCGAATGAGTATGAGCGATTGGCACTTTATGAAAATGAGTTGCAAGAGATTATTCCATTTGGTCGTAGCTTCTTTGGTACGATTAATAGATGGATAATTCGTCCTCTCTTTATGACGCTTAAAGGTTATATTGGAAATATGGGAATTGTAATTCTAGTGTTGACCTTTCTTTTAAAGCTAGTATTATATCCATTTTATTATAAGATGTTATACTCTCAATCTAAGATGGCTGCGCTGAAACCTCGTCTTACTAAGATGAAAGAAAAATTTAAAGATGACCAACAGGCGCAACAAATGGAGAGTATGAAAATGTATAGGGAATACGGCGTAAATCCTATGGGTGGTTGTCTTCCGATATTTATGCAGATGCCGATTTGGATTGCTTTATATCGTTTCTTCCCTGCGAGTATTGAATTCCGTCAGCAGAGTTTCTTATGGGCACCTGACCTTTCTACTTACGATGCGTTTTTTAATATTCCAGAGATTCCGATGATAGGTTCGCATATTAGTTTATTTACATTATTATGGGCTGCAACTACGGTGTTATACACTTACTATAATACGAAGCATATGGATTTCTCAGGGCAACCTGCTGCAATGAAATATATGCAATATCTCATGCCTATTATGTTTATGGGATTCTTTAATAGTTATGCATCTGGATTAACTGCTTATTTGTTTTTCAGTAATTTAATTAATATTGGTCAAACGTTGATTACGAAAAAATTCATCATTGACCATGATAAAATAAAACTCGAACTCGAAGAGAATAAAAAGAAACCGAAAAAGAAAAGTGGTTTTGCTCAACGTATGCAGGATATGATGGAGGAACAAAAAAAGAAACAAGCTCAAATAGAAGCGCAAGCAAAAGCGAAGAAAAAGAAAAAGAAAAAATAAATTCGTGTGTATAGGTGTATAGGTGTATAGGTTATCGAATATTTTGAAGAAACTAATACAACTAAACTTACATATACTTAAACACAAAAATTTAATTATATTTGTAAAAAAAAGCGGGAATGATAACATCAAGTAGAGGTGTTCTCATTCCCGTTTTTATTTAAAAGTATTCAGAAGCGAGAAAAGAAATTAGAGATTAGAGATTTACAAATCGACATTTTTTTTAAATTCTCTATTCTGAATAATTACAAAAAATGATTTAATACTTAAAAACAAATAACTAGTCTATGGCAAAATTAAGAAGGAATCATGACAAAGCAGCTGGTGGAGCTTTACTTTCCAAGTCCGTTGTTTTTGCAGCAATTTTAGGTTTTCTTTTTTATATCTTTAATCCATCTCCTGATGAAGATTATTCTAATGATAGAAATAGTTCTGGAAAAAGTGTAGAATTGGATCTTAGTGATAATGATTATAATCTACCGACAACTTTTTTCCCTTCTTCTACGACTGGCGAAATTATAAAACATAAATATTACGCCATGTCATATAACGAAGAACATGAACAACCTGAATGGGTGGCTTACGAATTAACTAAAGAAAGTATTCGTTTGCCAAATGTAAAACGTCCTAATAATTTTAGAGTCGATCCCAAAGTTAGAAGAGGTTCCGCCTCAAAAGCTGACTATAAAAGAAGTGGTTATGATCGAGGTCATTTAGTTCCTTCGGGCGATATGGCATTTAATAAGGAAGCGGCTTCTCAAACTTTTTATATGAGTAATATGAGTCCTCAAGTTCGTAACTTCAACTCTGGTATTTGGCGACAACTTGAAGAAAGTGTAAGAGATTGGGCATGGGATAACAAACATCTTTATGTAATTACAGGACCAGTTTTGACTAGAGGTATTGTTGATCAAATCGGACCTAATGATGTTTCTGTACCTGAGGAGTATTATAAAGTAATTTTGGATTATACTCAACCTTCATTAAAAGGAATTGCATTCCTAATGCCTAACGAAGTGAGTACCAAACCTATGATGGAACATGCAGTAACTATTGATGAAATAGAAAAAATTACTGGTTTAGATTTCTTTCCAGAAATAGACGATGCGGATGAAGAGAAATTGGAAAGTGATTATGATGTAGATGCTTGGAGAGTAGATAAAAATAAAGAACGAGCAAGAATACATAATGCACAAAAGAATAATTGATGCTATATTACTAACAGTTAGGTGACTATTTTATATTAAATAGTCAAAAAACTGTTGAATCTTTTATTTATGTAGATTCCTTATAACAAGACCCACACATTTTAATAAAAAACAAGAATCAAAAAATTCTAAAAATGGCAAATCAAGAAAAATTTATAGAAGATATTAATCAAGGTTACACCTTCGAAGGAAGTTCAATTGTACTTGGTGGAGCAATGATTGACAAAGAATGTCAAACTAATAGCTTAGTCAAACTTCCTCTCAAAATGATGAACCGTCACGGACTGATTGCAGGAGCAACTGGTTCAGGTAAAACAAAGACTTTACAAATTTTAGCAGAGCAACTTTCTGCGAATAGTGTTCCTGTTTTATTGATGGATATCAAAGGTGATTTAAGTGGAATCGCAGCAGCTAGTGGTGGTCATGCAAAAATTGATGAACGTCATGAGAAGATTGGAGTACCATTTAATGCAGGAACTAGTCCTGTAGAATTTTTGACTTTATCGGATGAAAAAGGTGCTAGACTTAGAGCGACAGTTACTGAGTTTGGTCCAGTTTTATTTTCAAAAATTTTAGACTTAACTGATACCCAATCGGGTATCGTTGCTGTTGCTTTTAAATATTGCGATGATAATAGTATTCCTCTTTTAGATTTAAAAGATTTTAGAAAGACGCTTCAATATATGACGGGCGAGGGTAAGGATGAAGTGCAAGGAGAATATGGTCGTATGTCAACTGCTTCTGTTGGAACTATACTTCGTAAAATCGTAGAACTCGAACAACAAGGTGCTGATGTTTTTTTTGGAGAACGATCATTTGATACAGATGATTTGATTCGTTTGGATGAAAATGGAAAAGGAATGGTTTCGATTCTTCGATTGACTGATATTCAAGATAAGCCAAAATTGTTTTCAACTTTTATGTTACAAATGTTAGCAGAGGTATATGCTTCATTCCCTGAGGAAGGAGATTTAGAGCAACCGAAATTAGTAATATTTGTAGATGAAGCGCATTTAGTTTTTCAAAATGCTTCTAAAGCTTTGTTAGACCAAATCGAAGCTATTGTTAAATTAATTCGTTCAAAAGGAGTTGGTTTATTCTTCGTTACTCAAAATCCAACTGATATTCCAGATGCAGTTTTAGGACAGTTAGGTATGAAAATTCAACATGCTTTACGTGCCTTTACTGCTAAAGATAGAAAAGCAATTAAGCTTTCTGCTCAAAATTACCCTGACTCTGATTACTACGATGTAGAAGCATTGTTAACCGAACTTGGTATCGGGGAAGCCTTAGTGACTGTATTAAATGAAAAGGGTATCCCTACCCCACTTGCTCATACTTTGCTACGTGCGCCACAATCAAGAATGGATGTTTTGTCTAAAGGTGAAATTGACGATATACTTAAACAATCAAAAATTATTAAAAAATATAATGAAGAGATTGATAGAGAAAGTGCTTACGAAGTGCTAGGTGAAAAAATCGAAATTTCACAAGGGAAAGAGCATCAGGAAGAATTGAAGAAGCAACAAGCAAAAGCTGAAAAAGCAACTTCTAAAAAACGTGCTGAAAAAAGTACTATGGAAAAAGTAGCAGGTAGTTCTGTTGGAAAAACTGTTATTAGAGAAGTAACAAGAGGAATACTTGGAGCTTTAGGAATTAGAACGAGTCGAAGAAGTAAAAAAAGTGGTTGGTTTTAATTAATAAAAGCGTTTTAAATTTTAATTTAAAATAACAACATAAAGAAAGAAGCCCGATTCACATGCTGTGAATCGGGCTTCTCTTTTTTATTTATAAATGTAAATCAAACTAGTTTAATTCTGTCCCGGTAAAGCTAACTTTGATTTAGGCGCAACATTCAATCCACCTCTTTTCTTCATAGGAACATAATTCTTTTCATATCTAGTCCACGGTGTTTTTTTATGTTGATTATCAGAAAAGTAATTTAATACTGTTTCCATTTTATTAGCATCTAAATAACCAGGAATTGGTTGAATCAAATCTAAACTTTCATTTAAAAAAACTGAAGAAGGATAAGATAATTTTCCTTTTAACAAATCAGAAGCTAATTCATTATAACCTCTTCCCCCACTTTTTATATACTTAAATTTCATTCCATTAAAATGGATAGTCTCTTTCGTTTCAGCATCAAACTTAATAGCGTAATAATTTTCATTGATATATTTTATCACATCAGGATCTTTGAATGTAGTCTGATCCATTTTTTTACACCATCCACACCATTCCGTATAAACATCAACAAATACTTTCCTCTGTTCTTTTTCTTGGGCTCTTTCGACTTCGTCCCAAGTCATCCAATTTACAGCTTGATTATCTACTTGTCCAAAGAGTGTAGAGCAGCTACTTATTGTCGTTATTAGTACGAGTAGAAAAAGGATTAATTTATTATTCATCGTATTCAGTATGTTTTTGAGTTTTTATGCTCATGTTAATATCCAAGCAAAATAACAAACTCATAACCACATTTGCAAACCAAACCGCATCTTGAACACCTACTTTAAAATAAGTTTAACTTTCTTTAACGTGTTAGACGCTGTTTCTTGTTTATAAGAGTTTAAGAATATACTTTTCAAAAAATATTCCGCAATCGTGATTAGGAATGCGAACTAAATATATTTAGAATTTTCGCTGCTTCTTTTTCACTTTGAAATCAATCATTTATCCAGATAAACTCATGCTTTCAAAGCATAAACTAAAAACAAAATTAGCTACCGAAAATTCTATATCTATTTTATTCGCATTCCTTACATCTTTTTGACGAGTTATTTTTTTAAAGTGTCTTTACTTTTTGTTAAAATTTGAAAAAAGCTATTTTCATTATTTAATAAAACTGTCGTCTAAATCATCTTTGACAAAAGAAAATAAAGTTACTTTTGCGAAAATTTTAATAAAAGAATTAAGAATAATAAAAATCATAAAAATGAAATTAAGAAATCTATTTTTACTGTGTTGTATTGCATTAATTAGCCTAACTGATGTTAATGCTCAAAAATTAAAATTCTCAAAATTAGACGCTAGTCCAATGGATGCTGCTCATTATCCACGAAGAGCTGCTTTTCAAAATTACTTAGGTGAAGACGATCCTGATAGAACTCAAAAAATCAAAGTTCTGTATTGTCGCCCTAACAAAAAAGGTAGAGATGTTTTTGGAACGTTAGAACCTTTTGGAAAAGATTGGAGATTAGGTGCTAATGAAGCTACTGAAGTTACTTTCTTCAGTCCTGTAGAGATTGGTGGTGAATATATTGCTGCTGGTACTTACACGATGTTTGCTCAACTTTACTCTTCTAATTGGATTATCAAAATATCATCTGAAAGATTTATCGGAGGTGCTGAGAATAGAGATATTACAAAGGATGTTGTAGCTGTTAATGTTCCAACTACTACTGTACCTAAAGAAAGAGAAGAATTCACTATTGGATTCCAAAAAATAGATGATGGCAACTGTAATATGGTTTTCGAATGGGATCGTACAAGAGTTTCGTTACCTATCAATTTGAATCCTGTAAGCTTAGCTGGCAAAGACAAAAGCCCAATGGACTTAGTTCAATATCCTAATAGTTCAAGGTTAAGAAATTATCAAAAGCCAGAAGATTTAGATAAAGCTGTTGCTAAAGTAAGAGTGGTATATAGTCGACCTCAAATGAATGAAAGAAAAGTTTTTGGTGAATTATTAAAGTATGGTGAGATGTGGAGAATAGGTGCTAATGAGACTACTGAAATCACTTTCTTCGAAGATGTAACTATCAATGGTACAAAAGTTAAAAAAGGACGATATGGATTATTCGCTAAAGTGAATGAAGATAATTGGGAATTTATTATCCATAAAAATGTTCAATCTTGGGGAACTCCTAACCATGATGAGAAAGATAATGTTGTTACGATAACTGCTAAAACTGAAAAGACTCCTTCTACTTTGGAAGCTTTGTCTATGTTACTAGTAGAGAATGGATCGAACCAAGTTGACTTAGTAGTTGGTTGGGAAAATACTATGGCTCGAATGCCTATTATGTTGAAATAAGATTTGAATAAGGGAAAAAGGGAAGACGGATTTGAGAAGTATGAAGTTTGACGAGTTTTCTTTTCTACGATTCAACTGAACCTGATTGCTGTCATAGGCAGGTATCAAATATCGAATTTTGACAAATTAATTTGATAGTAAATAAGAAACCCAAATCATCTTTCGATGATTTGGGTTTCTTATTTTATAAAAACAATACACTTACGAAGTAAGGAAAATAAGAACGTAGAAAATAAAGTATAAATCGACTTCCAAAATAATTCGTCAAACTTCGAAATTCCTTGTTCATTATTCCTTGTTCAATATTCGTTATCTGCCTATGACGGCAGTCAGGTTCAGCTAAATCGTAAAAAAAGAAAACTCGTCAAACTTCATACTTCTCAAATCCGTCTTCCCTTTTTCTCTTCTTCCCTCTATTCTACCCAATCCGCAATAAATACATTCGTATCACGAGTACCTCCATTATTTCTATTAGAAGAGAAAACCAATTTTTTACCATCAGGTGAAAACATTGGAAAAGCATCAAATACACTATCGAATGTCAATCGCTTCAAACCAGTTCCATCTAAATTAATAGAGAACAAATTAAATTGAGGACGACCTTTCCCTCTACTGTGATGATTAGAAGAGAATACAACTGACTTACCGGAAGGGTGAAAGAAAGGTGCCCAATTCGCTCCACCTAATTTAGTGATTTGCTGTAAATCAGAACCATCTACGTTACAAACATATAATTCCATATTCGTAGGCTGCACCAATCCTTGCTCCAATAATTCTTTATAAACTTTTTGGTTTTCTTCACCTTGAGGTCGAGAAGCACGGAACAATAATTTTTTGCTATCAGGTGAAAAGAATGCTCCACCATCATAACCTAATCCTTTAGTAACTTGAGTCTGATTAGAACCATCAATATTCATTGTCCAAAGTTCCAAGTCACCTGAACGAGTAGAAGTAAATACAATTGTTTTTCCATCAGGTGATACAGTTGGTTCCGCATCGTAACCTGGAGAGTTAGTCAATTGTCTTTTGATATTTCCTTCCAAGTCAGCTACAAAAATATCGTAACCTTCAGTAACTCCCCAAACATATTTCCCATCAAGAGAACGAGGAATGACTGGACAGTTTTCATCAGCCAAGTGAGTCGAAGAATAAATGATTTCTTGATTGCCTGGCAAATAATAAGAACAAGTAGTTCTACCTTTTCCAGTACTAACCAATTGAGGCATATCACCTTTAAAACCATCAATAGTCATGGTATAAATTTGGTCGCAATCTACGCCCCATTTTTTATTACTTGCTTGAAATACTAAATTCTTATTATCAAAACTAAAGTAAGCTTCTGCGTTATCTCCGCCGAAAGTCAATTGTTTTAAATTTTTAAAATTAGTTTCTCCAGGGTACAACATCGTTTCAGCATTCA
The DNA here is from genome assembly GCA_023301005.1 of Saprospiraceae bacterium. Classification (GTDB taxonomy): domain Bacteria; phylum Bacteroidota; class Bacteroidia; order Chitinophagales; family Saprospiraceae; genus CAJQQY01. The sequence goes on from JALZVK010000151.1 coordinate 10,546, forward strand.
TATCACTTTTTGGAGCTTCGCCATGACTATGACCTGAATGATCATCATGACTGTGACCTGATTGATCATGACTTCCGTGATCATGTCCATGTGATTTTTCTTGTTTTTCAAAATCTGCTTTTTGTCCATTCTCGGTTGAATTTCCACAACCAAAAATAAATACTAAAAGTGCTAAAGGGAATAAAAAATTTAGTTTCATCTTTTTGTTTTTTTTAAATTCTTTGACAAGCTAAGGAATGCGAACTAAATAGATTCAAAAAATTCGCTGCTTCTTTTGTTCCTATTTTTCACTTTGAAAGCAATCATTTATCTAGATAAACTCATGCTTTCAAAGCAAAAACTAGAATCAATATAAGCTACCGAAAATTCTGAATCTATTTTATTCGCATTCCAAAGAATAATTATTTTGGTAAAAATAAAATAATCTCTTAGTACATCATACAGATAATTGTCATTTATTCCTTTTTTTGCAAAAAAATAAAATATAACACAATGAATAAATTTTCATTTATCCTTTTATTCTCCTTAATCCTATTTTCATGTGGAGGCGACTCTGATAGTAATTCCAATATCGAACGAAAAGTTTTTCATTATATCCAACATCGAAGTGTTACTTCTTTAGATCCTGCGTTCGCAAAAAGTCAGGCAAATATTTGGGCAATCGATCATTTATATAATGGTTTAGTTCAGTTAGATGATGGTTTAAATGTAAAACCAAGTATTGCTAAAAGTTGGACGATTTCAGATGATGGATTGACTTATACTTTCCAATTGCGAGATGATATTTTCTTTCATGACAATGCAGCATTTCCAGATGGTAAAGGAAGGAAAGTAGTAGCAGAGGATATCGTTTATAGTTTTAATAGAGTATGGAATGGAAGTATAAATTCTCCTGGTGCATGGATATTTAATGGAAGAGTTGTAGCAGAGAACCCTTTCCAAACTACTGATAGTCAGACTTTTGTATTAAAATTAGCTAAACCTTTTAGACCGATGCTCGGTATTTTGACGATGCAATATTGTTCGATAGTGCCTAAGGAAGCAGTAGAGAAATATGGCGCAGACTTTCGTAAAAATCCTGTTGGCACAGGAGCTTTTGTTTTTAAAAGATGGCTTGAAAATCAAGCTTTATTTTTAACAAAAAATAAAAATTACTTCGAAGAAGTAAACGGTCAAAAGTTACCTTACTTGGATGGAGTGCGAGTTTCATTTGTAGGAGATAGAAAAACTGCTTACTTAGAATTGATTGCTGGTAAGACAGATTTCATGTCTGGTTTGGAATCTTCATTTATAAATGAATTGTTATCGCCAACTGGCGAATTACTATCCAAGCAAGCTAAAAAATTATCTTTTTTAAAAGGTCCATTTCTAAATTCAGAATATTTAGGAATCAGAATGAATACAACAGGAACTAATCCTTTGAGTAATAAAAAAATTCGTCAAGCACTTAATTTCGGATTTGATAGAGCGAAGATGTTACGAACTATGCGGAATAATGTGGGCAAACCTGCTAACTCAGGTTTCACTCCAATTGGTCTCCCCTCCTTCTCTGCTGAAAATGTAAAAGGTTACAACTATAATCCTGACAAAGCTCGACAGTTACTTCAAGAGGCTGGTTTTACAAATGGAAAAGGATTGCCTACGATAGAATTATTGACTACAAAAGACTATGAAGATCTTTGTACGTTCATTGTTAGACAATGGGAAGATTTAGGTATCAAAGTTCAAATAGAATTAGAAGAGTCTGCAACGCTTAGGGAAAAAATGAAAAATGGTCAAGCGAAATTCTTTAGAGGAAGTTGGATTGCAGACTATCCTGATGCGGAAAGTTTCTTAACTGTTTTTTATGGAAAGAATCCTGCGCCGCCTAATTATACTCAATTTAAAAATTCAAAATTTGATGCATTGTACGAACAAGCATTAAATGAAAATGATGATAGCAGACGTTACCAACTATACCAACAAATGGATAATATCGTTATGGATGAAGCGCCTGTTGTATTTTTGTTTTATGATGAAACGGCTTGGTTTGTAAAAAAAGGTATTACTGGTTTAAGCAAAAACGCAATTAATTTGTTGTCTTTAAAGAATGTAAAAAAATAGACTTGTCTCTCTGTAAAATAGTTTTCTAAGTTGATTCTTTCACAGAGTTCTACAGAAAATTTCCACAGAGTTTCTCAGAGGTCTTCAATATTTGATTGATTAAAAAAATTAGAGAAGTAAATGCCAAAAGTAACTTTTATTGACATCGGGGAAATGTCCTATCAAAAAGCGTGGGACTATCAGACGGAATTACACAATGAGGTTAAGGAAGCTAAATTGGCTCGTCGGCATTTAAGTGAAGAAGAGAAAAGTCAGCTCGAACAAAAAAATTATTTAGTTTTTTGTGAGCATCCTCCTGTTTATACCTTGGGTAAAAGTGGTTCGCTCGATCATTTATTATTAGATGAAAAAGCATTGTTAGAAAAAGATATTGAATTTTTTAAAATAAATAGAGGAGGTGATATCACCTTCCATGGTCGAGGACAAATAGTAGGTTATCCAATTTTTAATCTCGATGAATTCTTTACTGATGTTCATAAATATGTTCGATTTTTAGAAGAGGCAATTATTAGAACTTTAGCTGATTTTGGAGTGGAGGCAGGAAGAGAAGAAGGATTTACTGGCGTTTGGTTACCTGCAACAACTACACTTCCCAAACGTAAAATTTGTGCCATCGGAGTTCATTTAAGTCGTTGGGTAACGATGCATGGATTTGCATTTAATGTCAATACAGATTTAAAATATTTTAACTATATTGTTCCATGTGGTATCAATGATGATGACAAAACAGTAACGAGTTTGTCCGCAGAAATTGGCAAGACTGTTGATTTAAATGAAGTTAAAATATGTTTAAAAAGACATTTTTCAGATTTATTTGAATTTGAATATAGTAAGTAACGTTTAGTCAAAAGACTATATAAATCATTGAAAACCAATACATTATAAGAATTTGAACCTTAGTAAAATTTAACTTTCTACTGTTCAATTTAATGATTAAAGTTTATGAAAAAAGATATTCCAAACCATAAAGTTCAAGATTTAGCTATCGCAGTAGTTCCACGGGATGAAGTTGTTATAAATCCTGAAGAAGATTTATGGGATACTTATATTATTAATCTAAGAGATGAAAAAATCAAAAGTGTCTTAGTCGCATCGCAAGGTTATGGCGAATTAGAAGGGCAAGAAATGAAGACGACAACTCTACGACATTTCTTTGAAGAAATAGGACCTCTTGAAATTAAAAAAATTGAACCGATACAAAGTAAATTATTTGAATTGACGAATGAGTATTGGGTTAGTTTTAATTTTGATGGTTATATGTATGACAAAAAATATGTTTTTGTCAAGGGAAGTATTTCTCAAATTAATTTTACGCCAATTCCTTTTCTTAATCGAAAAGGAGTTATGATTAGATAAGGGAACTATTTTATTTAGAAAAAAAATGAGAGAGTAGAGATTTTTTCAAGTATATAAGAATTCTCTTTTCTCTCAATGAAATGGTTTCTAATCTCTCTTCTAAATAAATAGCTTTATTGCCCAACAAATTATTAAATCCTAAAAATAATATCCATGAAAAAAGGCATCGTACTTTTTGTAAGTCTATTGTTATATTTTTCTCTATTTGCTCAAGTGGATATAACTAAACAGGATTCTGACTCACCTCAATTCGATTCTATCCTAATCGCTATTCAAGAACTTAATGAAATTATTGCTTTGGATTCGACTGATGCATCTGCACTTATCGAACGTGCTGATTTATTATCAGGTGTTGGTGAATCTGAATATTTTGCGACCGTTTTTGGAGATATGGATATTTATCAAAAAGCTATAGACGATTATTCTAAAGCAATTGAATTAAGACCTTATAGCCATGAAGGTTATTTTAAACGAGCTTACTTAAAAGATAGATATTTGAGGTATGATGAAGCGATTGAAGATTATGATGAGGCACTCACCTATGCTTATGCTAAGCCTGAAAAAATGAGAATTAGAATTAACAGAGCGAGACTCAAGGCTAGTGTCGGTATGCAAGATGTCGCAATTAATGATCTTGAAAAAGCATTGTTAGAAGATCATCAAAATCATTCTTTGCTAAATACTTTAGCGTTGATTCACTTGGAATTAGATGATTACCCTGAAGCTTTAAAATATTTAAATCGTAGTTTGGAGTTCCATCCTGATGATGTAATTACTTTTTCAAATATTGGTTTTGTAGCTCTCAATTCTGGGAAATACCAACAAGCGGTCAATATCTATAATGAACAAATAAAAAAGGATTCTTCGAGAAGTTATATGTACTCCAATAGAGGTCAAGCCAAATATAAATTAGGCAAAATTGAAGAAGCTATTGAAGATATTACTAAAGCGATCGAACTCGATCCTATCAATTCTTTTGCCTACAAAAATCGTGGAATGATTTATTTTGAAATAGGAAATGATGATCTAGGCTGTGAGGATTTATTGAAAGCGAAAGAGTTGGGTTATACTGTGAAATTCGGGGATGATGTGATTAAGTTGCTTTTTGAGAAATGCTTGGAGGTGAATAAGAAGCCGCAGAAATAAAGGGAGCAGGGGAACATTCGAACATTCGAACATTCGAACATTCGAATTTAGAAGTTAAAAATCAGAAACCCAAATCTTCATTTTGAAGATTTGGGTTTCTGATTTTTATAAAATAACAATATACCTACGGAGTAAGTAAAAATACAAATTAACTCGTCAAACTTCCAAATTCGATTATTCGAATGTTCGAATGTTCCCCTGTTCAGATCTACTCTTCAATCAAATCCAACAACCGATTCAAATCTCCATCATCAGCAAACGTAATCGTAATAGAACCTTTCCCCGTTTTATGATCTCTTTTCATTCCGATTTTAGAACCTAAGTATCTTGACAATCTATCTTGCACATGAACATATTCATCAGGCAAGTTCGATTTCTTAGCAACTTTAGGTGCTTTATCTTCTTTAGATTTTCTAATTAAATTCTCCAACGCACGTACAGAGAGTCCTTCCTCCAAGACAGTATTCAATACTGCAACTTGCCCTGCATAGTCATCAATTCCGATTAAAGCACGAGCATGACCCATTGATATTTTTTGGTCTTTTAAAGCTTTCTGAACTTCCTCAGGTAACTTTAAAAGTCGCATATAATTAGTAACTGAAGTTCTACTACTTTCTACACGTTGAGCTAATTTTTCATGAGTCAAATCAAACTCATTGACCAAACGATGATAAGTTATCGCAATCTCAATTGGATTCAAATCAGCACGATGCGTATTTTCCACCAATGCCATTTCCATCATTTCAGCATCATTGGCAACTCTTATAAATGCTGGAATTTCTTCAAGTTCTGCTAACTTAGAAGCACGCCATCTTCTTTCTCCTGAAATCAATTGATATTGATCTGCTGTCATTCTTCTTACCGTAATCGGCTGAATCAATCCATGAATTTCAATTGATTTTTTTAAGTCATCAAGATCCGTTGCATCAAAGTTTTTACGAGGTTGGTCAGGGTTGACTTCGATTTGTTCGATTGGAATATTGGCAAAATTGGCAGATAAAGTATTCACCACTTCTTGAGACGGTTCCTCATTTTTTGCTACATTCTGATCGAGTTCATTTTTAATTCCACCTAGCAAAACTTTAAGTGAATCTTTCCGCTTATTTTTATTTCTATTTTTAAATTTATCACCCATGCTTTCAATTATTAGTTATGTTTAACTTTAGAACTTTTTTATAACAATACTTTTACATCCTAACCTTCTACACATTTGACAACTGAATCGTATCATTATTTTTAAGTAAAAATTCTTTAGCTAAATTTAAAAAATTAATACTTCCCTTACTTGCCGCATCATACAGTACAACGGGTGTATGCAGACTTGGTGCCTCTCCTATTTTTGAGTTTCTATGAATTATAGTTTCATACACTTTTTCTTGAAATGCTTCTTTTACCTCTGAGACAACTTCATTAGCTAATCGCAATCGTTTATCATACATTGACAATAAAATCCCTTCGATTTTTAATTCAGGATTCAAATACTGTTTTACAGTATTGATTGTGCTCGTCAATTTACCTAGACCTTCCAATGAAAATATTTCACATTGTACAGGTACGATTACAGAGTCGGCAGCGGTAAGTGCATTTACAGTTACCAATCCTAAAGATGGCAAACAATCAATAAATATATAATCAAATTTATCTCTTACTTTATCTATAATATTCTTAGTGATATATTCTCTTTTCATCTTACTAACCAATTCGATCTCCGCATCCACCAAATTAATATGAGATGGAATCAATGATAAATTAGGTGTTTCAGTTACAACGATCGCATCATTTGGATCGGCATCATTTATCATACAATCATAAATACTCAATTCATAATCATCTGCAAATACACCAACTCCCGATGTAGCATTAGCCTGAGGATCGCAGTCAATCAATAATACTTTTTTTTCCAAAATTGCCAATGAGGCAGCAAGGTTGATAGCGGTGGTCGTTTTTCCTACGCCACCTTTTTGATTGGCAATTGTTATTACTTTTCCCATATTATTTAAAAAACTTTATTTCCTATAGTTGGTAAAATTAATTCTTTTCCTTTATTCTTAAATGCTGCAATTGCAGCGTCATGATCTATTTCTATAAATCCAAATGTATCGAAATGACATCCTACGATTTTATCACATTCAATAAATTCTGCAGCAATTGCAGCATCTTCATAACCCATCGTAAAATTATCTCCGATTGGTAATATAGCAAAATCTAACTTTGGACAAGTCATCGGTATCAATTTCATATCCATTGTCAATGCGGTATCTCCTGCAAAATAAAAACAAACATCGTCATTCCAAATTACATAACCCGCAGGATTACCTGCATAAGTACCATCAGGCAACACACTTGAATGCACCGCATTGACACATTTTACTGTACCAAAATCAAAATCCCATTTCCCTCCATGATTCATCGGATGACCTTTACATTCTTTTGCTCCATACCATGTTACTATTTCGTATGTCGAAATAATAGTCGCATCATTATTTTTTACAATCGCTTCTGCATCTTCAACATGATCTTGATGACCATGTGAAAGTAAAACATAATCAGCCTTTAATTTGTTAACCTCTATATGAGCTGCTTTTTTATTTGGAGAAATAAAAGGGTCGAAAAAAATAGTCTTTCCTTTTAACTTTATCGAAAAAGTAGATTGTCCATAAAAAGTTAAA
>JALZVK010000152.1 GCA_023301005.1 Saprospiraceae bacterium
GCTATAGCTACTATTACTACTAGAGCAAGAATTGACAAAAGTATTTTTTTCATTGTAATATTTTGTTTATTAAATCAATTATATTAATAAATGTAAATGTATTGTTACGAGCGAGCTTGTTTAAGCTCAACTTGATTATTGACAGCCCATAGCATCACTCCAAAAAATATAAAATGGGTAACATTCATGGCAATTGGTGCGATATGAACGCCTAAAGGTTTGAACCAAAATAATGAAGAAATAATAATAATTAAAAGAATAATTGGATTAAAAAATGCCAACCATTTCGGTAATCCTCCATGATTTTTTAAGATGAGTAAAACAAATACAATAGAGAGTCCAGCTATAATAATTCTTAAAGCCCAAACTAATATTTGATAATGCTCTTCATAAGATTTCAAATAAAATGCATGGTCTGCTGTTCCTTGACTTCTTTGTAAAACTTCCGCACCAAAGTATCGAGATGAAATCCAAATACCTCCTACTATAAACGCTAAATTTCCAAGTGCATAAAGTAAATTGGCAAATGAAGCATTTGACATTTTTTTAAAAAACTCTTTTAAGCCATAGTAACCAACAAAGTAAAAAGGCAAACCTATTATAGAAAAGAAATGACCTTTGCTAGCACGAGATAGTGGAACATGTTCCAACATGCTTACTTCTCCAGGAGGACCATCAGGTAAAAAGTGTAATAAATATTCACCAATGCCGACTAAAATACTTCCTATCATTCCTAAAAAAATAAAAGTTTTTATGGTTGAATTTTTCATTTTGATAATTTATTAATCGTGGTATTTAAATCTGATTTTCTTCTTTTCACTTTGTAATGGTCAATAAACAACAATTTCTCAATAGCATATTATTATAAAAAAACTAGAACTAATACATATCGAAAATATATGTCCCAACTTGGACTGTACCTTGACTAGTAAAATAAACTATTAATTGCGCAATATTATACAATTAAAAAGAAAGTTTGTACAAAAAAAGTAAATAAATTTTTAAGGAGGAATAATCTATAATTATTAAAATAAAAAAAATGTAAAAAGAAAATATTTTTTGTCAGGAATGAAAAACTCTAGCGTCTATTAGATTATCAATTAAGTATTTTCTAAAAAATCAAATATAATGGACAATCAAGCATTAAGGTTTTCGAACAATAATGATAAGTCAAATAGTTTTTTATCTCAAAATTTTCATGGTATTTTATTGGAAAAATATAACCACCTTTCCTTAAAAAAAGGTGATTATATTTTTTCGCCTGAAGATAAATCTAATAAAATCTATCTCATACTTAAAGGCAGAGTCAAATTAGGAATCTATTTAGATTCGGGAAGAAAGGTTACACAATATTTTCTTAATCAAGGAGATGTTATGGGTGAGCTTTCCTTAGTTGGAATTGATAGGCACCATCATTTTGCAAGTGCAACAAATGAGACAACCATTTGTATTATTCCCATTAAAGAGGCTAGAGAATTGATAGAAACTAATAGCAATTTAAGTCAATTTTTTATGCATAAAATTGCTTTTAAATTAATTCAAAAAGAAAAGCAATTAGAATCTTTGACTTTCAAAAATGCAAGAACTCGTATTATTGAGTTTATAATTGATTTAGCAAATAATACTGGAATTCAAGTGGGCTATGAACGTATGATTAATAATCTGATGACTCATAAAGAGATTGGAGATTTGACTGCGACATCTAGACAAACGGTAACTACAATTCTAAATGAATTACGAAGTAAGAATTTACTTATTTTTAATCGTAAAAGAATTTTGATTAGAGATATGGATAAACTTGCAGCAGCTATTTAAAATTTTATTGTTTCGCTTAGCTATTGCTATTTTATTTTTAAATAAGAAAGCTTCGTTCCGAAGCTTTAATTATTTTATTTAGGTAAATATTTTATTAAATAGATTTAGAATTTTAGAGCTTGTTGGGTCATTAGATTTTGTATTGTAATTTCCAGAAAATGTAATTCTGTTTTTCTAAAAAAAAATTAATACACTACCTTTTCTCAAACCTTTTTAATAACGCTGGTAAAAAATAAACATCAGCCAACAAAGCAGCAAGAATGGTAAAAGCACATAATAAACCGAATGTGCTTACAGAACTCACACTACTTAAACCTACAATTAAAAATCCGCAGACTAAGGAAATCGTCGTAGAAAACAAGGCCCCTCCTGTGTGGGTCAATGCATTATCAATACTTTCTGAAGTAGATAAATTTTCACTTTGATAATGTTTGAATTTATTAATTAAATGTATGGTATCGTCCATGGCAACGCCTAGCATGATAGGAGCCAACATTGCATTGGCAGATTCCAGATGAATACCGAAAAGATACATGACAATAAAAGCAGAAAATAAAGGTAAAAGGTTTGGGATAAGTACTAAAAGGCTCATTTTAAATTGACCTATAAAATAAAATAGAATACAGAAGGAAATAAAAAAGGCAGCTCCAAATGAACGAAATTGAGTTTGCAGAATAAAAGTGTTTAACTGAGCAAAAATTTCTGAGAATCCATGAATTTTTAGTCCATATTCTTCTTCTGGAAATGTAGCTTTAAAATCGTTTTTAATGGTTTTTAATAATGGTCTTAATTCTTTGGTTGCTAGTTCCTTGATATTGATATTAATTGCCACGTATGAAAAATCATCTCCATATAGCGAGAAAAAAGCATTTGATGATTCTTGATTTTTTTTAATGACTTTTTCAAAATTAACACTATTGATTTTAGAAAAACTAGACATCCGACTTTCTAAAAATGATTTAAAGTTAACAATAGAAATCGGGTGAGCGATAAGCTTATTGTTATCTAATTTTTCTTGAAATTGTTTCAGTTTACTCAGCTCACTTTTTGATAGAAGGGATGCTTCTTTGGTACTAGAAATGTTTAATTGTAGTCGGATACTTCCTTCCAGTTTATCTTCAATTATTTCTAAATCATTTTTGACTTTTCCTTCACCTAATAAGTCCAAAGAATTGGTGCTTACTTCAATAGAAAATATACTAATCGTCCCCAAAATAAAAATCAACAAACCTATCCCTATAATAGCACTGTTATAATGAGTCGTCCAATAATTAATCCTCTGAGTAATGCTCGAAATATTAATTTTCTTGACACTGGCATTCCTAGAAGTTTCATTCAAAAAACTGAAGCCTATAGCTGCAACTACATAGACTAAACAAAAGGCAAGCACCAATCCCACAAATGTAAAGAATCCCATTATTTTGAATGCAGGCAAAGGAGATAATACGAGTGCTAAGTAACCAATGATAGTGGTTAAGGTCGTATAAAAACAAGGTTTAAGACTCTCTTGAAAAGCTATTTTAATCTGGTTACTTCTGCTTTGATTCGGATTTTCAATACGATAAATGTGAAAAATATTAGTAATATGTATTAAATCACTAACACTATAAATCATCAAAATAGTTGGAATTAACATTGAAATTAAATTCAATGAATAACCCATGCTAGTCATCAATCCATAGGTAATACTTACGGGTAAAATAAAAGACATAAATGCTATTGGCACATAATGCCAATGGGGCAATAAAAAAAATAGTAAACCTAAAATGACGATTACCGTTATCGTTCCAAAAAAATTACTTTCATCATAAATCGTTTTATTAAATGATTGCCCTAATATAGGCGCACCAGAAATATGACTTTGCTCGACGGAAGTCTCGATTATGTTTCGAACCTCTTCAATAATTTGAGTTCGATTATCATTAAGGCGGTTAGAGGGTATTAATTGAAGATAAAAGAAAGAAAACAATTTATCTTTTGATAGTAGTTGCTGACTTATTGCGGGAATTTCTGCTAATAATTTTTCTGTGTTTTCTCGACTTCGATTCGCTTGATAAATATTTCTGTAGTAGATTTTTCGATTGGAATAGATAGGATATTTTGCATTAGCCAAACTAAAAGTTTCTTTGACATAAGGTAGGGAATCTGTCTTTTGATGTAATTTTTGGAGCTTTGCAATATGGTTTTCAGACAGCGCATCTTCCGTTGGAATCATCACAATGATTACTTCATCAGAACCTTGCTCTTCTTGAAAAGTCAAATATTCTTGGTAAGCGGCATTATCTTCTAAGAACCAAATCGATAAAGTATTATTTACTTCCAAAAGTCTTAGCGTTTGCCCTAATCCAGCGAACATAGCGATGGTGAGCAATATAATGACGACTTTTCTATAATCTAAAACAAATTGAATAATTCCTTGAAAACTCATTTTTTCGGGATTGATTGCAAAACAAAACCTCCATAATGTCCATGATGTGATGTAGAAACTAGGACCATTTGTTTTTTATTTTTATAATATAAATGAGGCACCTTACACACATCTTTTTGAATCGATAAATGCTTTGCTGAAAAATTAGTCAAAGTCGCATAATTTTCAAACAGATACTGTTGGGTTATTTGATGTTGAGTAGCATAATTGTTTTGGTTGATATAAAAACAATTGACTGCTAATGGCTCTTTGTTATTACTCAATTGAGCAGTCGTGTGTATATAGTTTTCTGTTATTCTACTTTTGGTAAAAAAAGTATATTCTTCAAAAGTAACTTGACCTATATTTTGTAAACAAGGTGTTACAAAATCTACATTAACATTTTTACTTTCAAATTTTTTTGGTGCAAAAAAACGTCTTTTTTTAAGACGGGCAATTATTTTATAAGCACTCTCTTTTCTACTCCACAGTAACCAAACTGCAATATTCTTATCAGGAGCAGCATCTAAAAAAAGTTGTTCTTCTTTAGTAAATATCTTTTGCAAAAAACGAGGTCGTTTCCAATTGCTTTCTTTTGCAGCAACTTCTAAATCAACAACATCATTACCTATCATTTCACCTTTAATTTACTGCTAATAATTTCCATAGCACTTTTGACGGTCAACATATTTTCCATAGCATCATCTTCAATAAGTATATCAAACTTATCTTCTACATCTAAAATAATATCAACTAAATTAGCCGAATTAATTTTTAAGTCATCAATAAAATTGGTGTCTTCTGATAATTTTTGAAAAGCTTCCTCATCTTGTATATAAGGCTTAACAATTTCTTTTAACGCTTCAATTAAATTTGTTTTATCCATTTTACATTTTTTTAAAAATAATACACGCATTCACGTCTCCAAAACCGAAACTAGATTTAGCGACAATATTTACATCCTTAGTATAAATTACTGTTTTAGGAATTTTTTCAGCATCAATTAAAGAGGAAATCTCAGGATGTAAATCCTCACAATTGATACTAGGAAAAATAAATTCATTTTTCAAACCTAGTATGGCTGCCACACTTTCAATAGCTCCTGATGCACTAAGGCAATGTCCTATCATAGATTTTAGGGAATGAATGTAAGGAAAATTATTACCTTTTCGTCCTAAAGCTATTGCCCAATTTTGTATTTCCACAGGGTCTTTTATAGTAGCGGTCAAATGACCATTGATTAAGTCAATATCATTCGAATGGATGTCTGCGTTTTCAACGGCAGCTTTGATACAACGTTGAACAGCGACACTATTAGGTGCAGTCATTGTACCTCCACTTCGCTGACCACCTGAATTGACTGCCCCTCCTAATATTTCCGCATAGATAGGCGCATTTCGTTCTAACGCACTTTCCAAAGATTCCAAGATTAAAGCACCTGCTCCACTCCCCGGTACAAATCCTGACGCAGTTGAACTCATAGGACGAGAGCCATTTACAGGTATCTCATTATGTTTGTAAGTCATAACTCGCATGGCATCAAAACCTCCCCAAATATAAGGACCATGTTCACCACTACTACCTGCTATCATTCGTTTTGCCTTACCAGATTGGACACGTTCAAAAGCAATTAGAATTGCTTCTGTTCCTGTTGCACAGGCAGATGAGTTGGTAGTTACCTGATTCCCCAAACCGATGATACCACTTAAATAAGCACTTACTCCACTTGACATAGTTTGGGCAACTGAGTTACTTCCCAATCGTTTGACTTTTCCGCTATCCAACTTATAGGTTGCTTCCCGCATCTTTTCCACCCCAGAAATGCCTGTTCCAAAAACGCATCCACTATCCCAATGAGCTTCTTCTTTTGCATAAGACAAACCAGCGTCATGCCATGCATCAATGCCCGCCATACAAGCATATAAAATACCTGAGCTATTAAAATTTCTTAATTGTAATGCTGATAAATATTTTAATTTCAAAGCATCGGAAACTTCAGGAATACCACCAATGCAGCAAGAGAAATTCATTGCTTTCAATTCTTCAAAATATCGAATACCCGATTTCCCTGCTTTAATAGCATTTTCAAAATTCAGTAAACCAACGCCATTTGGTGCAACCACTCCAAGTCCAGTAATAACAACTCTTTTCTTCATTTTATTTATTTGAAATAAGTGGTTTTCTGGAAATCATTCCAGCTATTTCTCCCTTGCATACCAATTCATCTTTTTCGTTTCTCAACTCTACTTGACATTTTAATTTTCCAAAACGAAAATATTCTTTTCGAGAAATAACTTTTACTTTTTCACCTGGAAATACTGGTAAAAAATAATCTGTTTTATTCGCCACCATAACCATTTCAGGTAACTTAGTATTCTCACTAATTTTTTCCCTCATCAAAAAAAGCCCAAAACAAACTAAGCCGATTTGCGCCATTGTTTCTGTTAAAATAACACCGGGCGTAACTGGGTTATTAATGAAATGTCCTTTATAAAAAAAAGAATCCGACGGATAGGTATAGTTACCTGTCACTCCATCATCATCAATATATTCTAGTTCATCTACAAATAAAAAAGGTGCAGTATAAGGAAGTAAGGAAATTATTTTCTCAGTTGTCATTTACGTAATAGTATTGTTTATTCGAAAAATTGTTCCACCTCAACTGCTCACCTTCCTAAAGAATAAAGCATAATATTATCCTTAATTTTTAAATAATATTTATCTAATATGCTCTCCTCCGTCAACAGGAATAATAGCTCCATTAATCCAAAATGCTTCTTTTAAGCAAAGTAATCCAACAACATTAGCGACATCTTCAGGCGTAGTTAATCTATTGGATGGATTCCGAAGTAAGCTATGTGCTTTTAAGGTTTCACTATCGGGAATCATTCGAAAGGAAGCTGTATCTGTCATGCCCGCTTGAATACAATTGGCACGAATGCCATAAGGCGCAAATTCTAAAGCAATGTTTCTAGTAATAGCTTCCAATGCAGCTTTAGCAGCAGAAACAGCCGCATAATTTTCCCAAGCTTTCTGATTACCCTCGCTGGTAAAACTGATAATTCGAGTATCGGCTGCAAATAGTTTTTCTTTAAAAAAACCTTGTACCCAATCATATAAAGAAATGGACATGGCTTCCATCGTCAAATGAAAATCGTCGTTTTTTAAAGTTGGAGCATCATCAGAAACCATTGGTTTTAAATTACCTTTGGCGATACTATGGATGAGTACTTTAACTTTACCAGTAGAGCCTAAAACTTCTTTCAAATTTTCAATTAAGTCGTTCCGTTTTTCTTTCCTAAGTGCATCTATATTAAAAGAAAGAAAAGCTATATTCTTCTCTTTTATTTTAGCGAATTCGGCTTCAATATCAGGAAGTACAGATTTCCTATCTCGGTGAACAATGCAAATATTCAATCCTAATTCTGCTAACCTTTTTGCGGATGCAAGTCCTAAACCAGAAGAGCCGCCAAGGATAACTGCCCAATAGTTTTTGTTTTGAAATTCATTCATTAATTTAAATTAATTATCACCACTCTAATAAAACCTTTTGAGCAGAAAAACCAGGACCAAAACTTAGCATTAATCCTTTTTCTCCTTTAGGAATATCTTTATCCATAAAACGTTCTAATACATACAAAACTGTTGCGCTAGACATGTTGCCATAGGAACGCAAAACCTCTTTGGTATCGTCAATATTTTTACCTAAAACACCAAACAAGTCTTCAATAGTTTGAACGATTTTTTTACCTCCTGGGTGAAAAACCAAATGATCAATTTCTTCAATCGTCGTATTGGATTTTTCTAAAAAAGGATAAATTATTTTTGGGAAATGAGCAGCAATTTTTTCTGGAACGCTTGGGTCTAAGACCATATGCAAACCAGAATTTTTTAATTCAAAACCCATCATATGGGTCGCATCAAAAAAATGATACATGGCTTCATTTCTAATGATTGGACCTTCTTCGTTTTCATCAGACGATAATAAAACACAGGCAGCTCCATCTCCAAAAATTGCAGAGCTTACAATATTGACCATCGAAAAATCATTCATTTGAAAAGTAGCCATAGGAGATTCTACAGCAATAACTGCAGCTCGTTTTCCAGGGTTAGCTTTTAGAAAATTCTTTGCATAAATAACTCCAGATACTCCAGCAGCACAACCCATTTTTGTTACAGGCAAACGGACAATATCTTGACGCATCCCTACCCTATTAATTAAATACGCATCAACCGAAGGAATCATAAAACCAGTACAACTCACCGTTATAATATAATCTAAGTCTTTCGCTGCCCAATCTGCTTTTTCCAATGCCTTTCGCAAAGCACCTTCAGCTAGTGGTAAAATTCCTTGAATGTACATTTGGTTTTTCTCTTCAAAACTACGAGGAATAAACATCTCATCGGCATCCATAATAGAATAACGTTTATCTATTCCTGCGTTGCCCATAATCTTGATTACCTTTCTCTGAAATCTTTCATCTTGTCCACTCATCCATTCTTTTACATAAGGAATTATCTCCTTAGTTGTCCGAGAGTAAGGGGGCAATTGACTGGCAACCGCTTTTATTTTTACCATATTTTTATTTCAAAATTAATTATTGTTCCTAATTATCCATTGATATCGAAAAGCCCATTTCCAATGAATTTCACTATTTTTTAATTTTAATTGTTGGGCAAAATTTTGAAGTTCTGACTTTTTAAATCCTCGTAAAATAGATGTTACACCATCTGCTCGAACCATTGGATTAGGTATAAAAATAGTCAATAGTCTAAACAAAAAAACAGCCCATTGATTTCTATGCAAATCATTGATAACTACTCCTATACGAGTTTTTGTTATGATTTCAATTAGGCTAGCAATAATTTCTTTATTGGTGAAATGATGAAAAAACAGCGTTGATAAAATAATATCGTAAGTCAAATTACTAAACGCTTCAGAGGGAATTGTTTCTTCAATATAACTGATTTCAGGATAGTCAACTGATAGTTTTCGAGCATAGTTAATCGTAAAATTATTAGCATCAATTCCGATTAACTTAACTTTTCGATTTTCTTTCCTTGCTAAATCTGCAACTACTCTTAGCATATCTCCATTTCCACATCCTAAATCTACAATAGTTATTTCTTTCGTTATTGGAGTATTTTTCCATAATTTATTTAATCCATTAATAGTAATATGATTACCACCTAGCCATTTATTTATCCAAGCAATTTGGTCTAAAGTTCGCTCTAACAATTGACCTTCCATCGAAAAATCATCCATGATTTCTGTTTGGGTACTTCTATTTTTTAAATTTAAAAACATTTATTTTAAGCTTATTTTTGACCCATGTGTTTGTTTAATAATAAATGGCAGAAGACTAGGAAATAATCGTAACATACCTATGCCTGTATCGAGTATCTTATGATTAGCTAAAAAGAGATTTAAAAACCGTCCTGCTAATAATCTTTTTTGAAAAGTTCTATCCCATTCTTTAGTGTAAGCCGATTCAAGAACTTCACGATGCGCTGTTTTTTTATTAAAAAATTGTATTAATAAGCTGGATAAAATCTTAGCACTATGTATCGCCATACCCATTCCATTTCCACATAATGGATGAACCATTCCTGCCGAGTCGCCACTCATGAATATATGATTTTTGATAGTCTCTTTTGGTGAAAATGAAATCTGACTGATAGTTAATGGCTTTGGAAAAACTGGTTTTATTTTTGAAAATAAAGCTTTTAAATGAGGATTTTGACAAAGGACTTCCTGTTGGAATATTTCGGTATTTCGATACTGCTTAAAGATTTTATAATCTGCTAAATAGCAAACATTTAGCAACCCATTTTCTACTTTTGAAACACCACAATATCCTCCTTCAAAATTATGCAATGCAACTAAATCCTCTGGGAACTCACCTGTGAAATGACATTTAACACCTAAGAACGGTGTTTTTTTTTGAATAAATTTTCTATCAAGATGAATATCTAATCTTGACCGCTTGCCATAAGCACCAATGGCAAAGGTAGCAAAATATTCACACCCGTTTCGAGTAGTTACTTTAAAGATGTCTTCTAAAAAATCAATACTTTCAACGGTTGTCTTTTTAATGACACACCCATTTGCTTTGGCTTTTTGATAGAGTAAATTATCTAATGCAAAACGACTAATTCCAAATCCACCAAGTGGTAATGTTGTTTCTATTACTTTACCTTTTGGAGTACTTAAAAGAAATTTATTGATAGAAACTGCACCTATGCTATCAGGATGGATATCCAAATATTCTAAGTAAGGTAAGACTTCATTTGAAATATATTCCCCACAGACCTTATGCTTAGGATAGTCATTTTTTTCTAGGAGTAATACTCTTAATCCAGTCTTCGACAAATGAACTGCATTTGTCAATCCAGCTAACCCTCCACCTATGATTAGTATATCAAACATTTTAATTAAAATTTCCCTTATAGATTATTGAAATTTTAACCTTTTTATTTAATACCCAACTTGATCCTCCTACTTTAAAATCAAGGCGATTAATTTCAAAGTCTCCCTTAGCAATTATGTGACTTGAGGCCTCTTCAATCGTAATTGGAAAGGTGACTTTTTGGGTTTTTCCTTTGATAGATAATTTACCAATAAACTCGTATCGTCCGTCCTCAAGTTTTTTTATTTCATTTGAAGTCAATGTCATTTCTGGAAACTGTTTACTATCGAAGTATTCTTTTTTTTGCAAACTATTATTTCGAGCTTCAATTCCAGTATTTATGGATTTAATGACTGCTGTTCCTGTAAAATAACTATTAGGGAGATTATCTCTGTCGAAATTGGCTTTTACTTTAAATTCAGAAAAAGCTCCATCTACTTGCAATCCAAAATTCTTTATTTGAAATGAAATGATTGTCCCATCTTTATTCGTACTTAGATTTTGCGAAAAGATAGTTGTTGTCCCGAAAGAAATAAGTATTATAGTAATAAATAAATTCTTCATAGTTTTAATATAGTTAATTTTTCATCCTTGTAAACAAACAATAATGACTTAGGGAAGTTTATACTAAAAATAGGGAAAAGCTGAAACTTTAATTTATAACAATATATATACGTGATAAAAAAAAGACGATAATCTAGTGAGTTTAATAAAAGAAAAATTCAATAGATTATCGTCCTTATATTTCTTACAAAGAATAAATTCTAACTACTTAATTTTTTAAAAAATCTCTAATTCCATAACTGGCAAGTACTCCTTCACCAGTAGCTGCGGCAACTTGTGCAATAGCTCCTTCTCTACAATCGCCTGCTGCAAAAATACCATCTACTGAAGTTTTTGCTAAGCCAGATGTTTTTATAAAACCTCTTTCATTTAATTCAATCATATCTTTAAAGCTATCTGTATTTGGAATTAAACCTATAAAAATAAATGCACCATCAGCAGTCAATAATTCTTCTTTCTGAGTATCATTGTCTTTTATTTTTAATCCTTGAAATAGTCCTGCATCATCTGCCACAAACTCCAATGAAGATTTATTCATGTGTGTAGATATATTGTTAATTTTTTCTAATTTCTCAACATAAGTTTCTGACGCACTAAACTCTGCATGGATATTTACGATCTTTACACTCTTACAAAAACTTGCTAAAAATATTCCTTCTTCCAATGCAGAATTTCCTCCACCTACCACAATTATATCTTTGTCTCTATAAAATGCGCCATCACAAGTCGCACAAAAATGAACTCCTCCTCCTATCAATTCTTGCTCTCCCGGAATTCCAAGTTGTCGATAAGTAGAACCAGTCGAAAGCACAACTGATTTCCCAAAATAAGTATTTGTCTTTGTTTTGATTTGGAAAATTCCATGTTCTTTAGTGATAGCAGTAACGTCTTCACCAGTCTTGATAGTTGCTCCATATACTTTGGCTTGCTCTTCCATTTTGTCCATCAATGCAGGACCTGAAATAGAAGTAAAGCCAGGATAGTTTTCTATCTTTTCAGTTAAAAAAGCATTTCCACCAATCGTCTTTTTTTCTAAAATCAAAGTATCGAATCTATCACGCTGCGCATAAATAGAAGTAGTCAATCCTGCCGCACCTCCACCAATTATGATAGAATCAAAAATACGTTCTTCTTTTACTTCATCAATTTTTAAGGCTTGACGTAATTCCTCATTCTCAGGTTCAACGAGTACAAGTTCATCATTGATGACAATGGTAGGAATTTTTCGTTTCCCATTATTAATTTCTTTTATAATTGGGATAGCCCACGCATTCTCTTCTTTATCAATTTCTATATATTGAAAATTAATTTTATTGTCTTCCAAAAATGCTTTTGATTTTCGACAATCAGGACACCAGTTCGCACCATACATAACAATACGATAATCTTCATTGATTCCTAATATAGAACCCAATTTATGGTTATCAGGATTGGTATAACTTTTACCATTAATAATTAAGGTTGGAATAATTCGTTTCCCATTATTAATTTGTTCAACTTTCTTTGTTGCACTTTGGTCTAAGTCTACATCAATAAATTCGTAGGTAACATTATTGTCTTTCAAAAAGCTTTTAGCTCTTCGGCAATCGGGACACCAGTCCGCGCCATAAAGTGTTATGTTTTTCATTTTAAATGATTTTTTAAAAAATAAGATAGCTTCGTTCCGAAGCTATCACTATTTTATTTGTATAAATATTGTCTTAAAATTATTTTATTAAATAGACTAAATTGCTGAACCAAAAATCATGTTTCTACAGGTTACCCAACAATTCCCATTCTTCCTAAATTCAATGGTATTTTTTTTCCACCTTCTCTTATAGATTGATAAATGGCTTCAACAATAATCATATCACGTTTTCCCATTTCACCAGGAACTTTATTGATTTCATCATAAAGAATATGTTTTGCAAAATCATCCATTTGCAATGCTTGTTGTCTTTTATGAGGAAATTTTATTTCATTGCCACTTGAGGTACGACCTTTTAATGGGCCATAGTTATTGGCAGGATCTAATTCAAACCAACCCTTTTCGCAAGATACATACATTCGATTTACATTAACATTATGAGATGTAAATATATTCCCAAAAGCTCCATCTGGAAATTCGAATTGAGCTGTAATCGTTTCATCCGTATCTTTAAAATATTCAGGTCTTGTACTGAACTCTTGAGCCATAACCGAAATAGGATTTTGACCTGTACCGTAGATCGCAGATTGGATAGCATAAACACCCATATTCATCAAAGCTCCTCCTCCTGAAAGTGATTTATTTAATCTCCATTGTTCAGGGTTTATATCAGAAAAATAAGCAGCTTCAGCTGCAACATATCGTACCTTTCCAAAAGTTTTTTCCTTCACCATTCGTTTTACTTCTTGAGTATATGGTTCGGAATGTAAACGATAACCAACGCTTAATTTTACATTAGCTTTTTTACAAGCATTTATAATATCGTCACATTCTTTGGTAGTGACTGCCATCGGTTTTTCACAAATGACATGCTTGCCAGCTTTGGCTGCTCGAATGGAAAAATCAGCGTGCATAGAATTGGGTAACACTACATATACAATATCGATGTCTTTGTTATTAATGATAGAATCGAAGTTATCGTAATTATAAATATTCTCTTTTGGAAGGTTATATTTTTTCTCCCAAGTTTTTGCTTTTGAAGGAGTACCTGTTACAATTCCAGCTAATCGACAATGTTTGGTTTGCAATAAAGAAGGTGCTAATTCATAGGTACTATATGTTCCTAATCCAACAAGTGCTACCCCTAATTTTTTATCAACTGGTCTTTCTGACTGTTCTGATTCTCCGACTTCACATGAAAAAGGAAGGTTGCCCAATACGGTCAACCCTCCTATTCCTTTTAATAATTTTATATTAAAAACTCTTCGTGTTATCTTTTTCATGATTATGTAAGATTATTGTTATAAAACAATATATTGAAGATGTTTTAAAATATCAAACAATTTCTGTTACAGAGTACCAGCAGCTACTCCAGCTAACTTATTAAGTGCTCCATTTATTTTTTCAAATACCTCATCCTTGCCTTCTATTCCATGTCTTTCTTTTAGATACATCGGATCATTGAATGCGATAAATACTTCTTCCTCTTTTTCGAATACCAAAAACTTTTGAGGCAAATCAATAGCGATTCCAATATCAGTTTGCATCAAAGGCGTTCCTAATCGAGGATTTCCAAACATAATGATACGTACCTTTCCTAATGTAAGGTCAACCCTTGCAGCATTAGCTTGGTGGTTGAGTTCAGCTACAATTCCAATCGCTGGATTGTTTTCTAATACATTTTTCAATTTAGAATAAGTGGTTTCAAAATCATTTGAGCTCTTGATTTGAATTAATCCTTTCATTTTTGTTTTGTTTTATTTTAAATTTTATTTAAAAATTATAAATCTCAGCCAACCATCTCATAAGTCCATCTATCCAACAATTTTAGAATTCTAAATGTTTAAGATTTTTATTATTTGTAGGTAAGTATATTTTGAGTAAAAGTAGAACTAATGTACATATAGTTGTTTGGTTATCTTTCCTAATGAGTTGTCAATTTTTCCTATTGAGCTTTGCGTAACAGCATTTATTTATTAAAAAAATGTAATTGTTCAGTAACCGCCAACTTCAGTTGGCAGGTTGTTCTAAAATAGAGGACATTCATAATCTTTAAAGTTATTGGAATAATTACTTTGTGACAACCAGCCAACTGAAGTTGGCGGTTACTGAATAGTTACAAAAAAATTATAAATCGAAAAACACATAAGAAATAAATACTCGATTTTTTCGATTTTTCTAAAAAAAAAATATATCAATTTCAAAAAACAATACATTTACAAAAAGCAAAAAGGTGAATAAGATCACATCATCTTATTCACCTTTTTTATTTTTTCCAATTCTCAACTAAATTGAGTGTCATAAATAAACTCAATATTTCTGGGTAAACCAGAAGAGAAAAGAAAGCATACTTAATTTTTTATTCTTCAATTTCTTGCATCACTATATCTTCAATCTTATCATCTCTTTCTTCAAACATTTGAACCATTCTATCTACTGCGATAAGCCATTCAGTTTTTGATTCTAGAAGAGTATATTTCTGGATATTAAATTGCATTTCTATTTTTATTGCTTCTAAGTTTGAGTATACAAAAGATTTAAAAGTGTCTTTTGACATTAAATTTTGACTTAAAACATATTGATATCTTTCCCAAAATTGTGAACGAAAATTAGAGTCTTCATAGAGCACTAAAAACAAATCTGAAACAAAATTCTTTTTATTTTTATCGATTAACAAAATAGGAGAACGCTCGAGGGCAAACCTATTGGCAGAATCTAAATCAAAAATAACAAATCGAAATTTCGAATCTTCAATAGCATAAAATTTGGCATTAGATTGGGGCCAATCAGTATTGGAGATATAAGTTTGAAAAAACACATAATCTATGAAGTTATCAACGTCAATTTCATTTTTTAAATAATCTAAATCTTTTCTAGTTACTGCTTCAACTAAATTATCAATCCGTTCAAAATCTCCATCCTTTTTAATGAGCGTCTGCGTTTCCATTTTACCTAAAGTCACTTCGCTTTTTTTCGAATTGTGAAGTCCTGCTACTCCATGAGCATTTGATTCGGTTCTAAGATTGAGCAAACCGTAAAATTTTTCATTGACAAAAACTATAGATTGTTCCCCATAAGTCAAATCCAAATCCATTCCTGTCTGAATTGCTAGTTGCGTATAACTTAAATCTTTAAGCATGGTTCGCTTAAAATCATTTCCCGAATTTCTAAGTCGAATAGATTTTATTTCATCTAAATTATGATGCGGTAATATTACAGGTGGATTAATTAATTTACGATTACTGTTATCATATTTATCTTCAAATTTTATCCCTAAAGATTTTAATTCGAATTGTTTTGAAAAATTTCCTTTTAATTCTATTTCAACTTCTTCATCATGGATTACTAATTCCTGATTTCTATACATTCTAAAATAACCGTCGATCTCAATTTCCTCTTCAACCCTTTCAAACATATTTTGAAATTCATCTGAATCAACTGTAATATTGATAACTGGTAAATCGGTCTCCATAAGTTCAGGACTTAGTGAGTTGTAATCCAAATTCAATGCATCTAAATCATATTTATCTTCAAAATTCGAACATCCAAAAAAGAAGATAACAGAAAATATAAATACTATTTTTTTCATAATGTTGTTTATTAAAACTCTAATCTTATAATTGTCTCTCTACACCAATTTGAAATAAAAATTTAGGATCGTTTATTAAAAAAGAATCAGGTAAATTTCTTAAATCAAAACTCCAACTACTCGTCAAATTCCATTTAGGATTAATAACGTACCGTGTACCTACAATGTGATTTAATCTCCAAAAATATTTTATTCTTAAATCTGTTTTTACAAAGTCGTTGTTGTTTTGAAAAACAACACCTGTGTATATTCTCCATTGATTGGACATTTGAAATCCCACATTAGCAATCATCAATGCTCTCAACGTACTAGCATCAAAACTTATTTGATTTATTTCACCTGAGGAAAAAATAGTTCTTCCTGCTAATCCAAACTCGGAATACCATTTTTTATAAACATTAAAACTGTATGTTCCTCCAAAATCTATAACAAAGCCTCTAGATTTTCTTACCGGTTGATTGTTTAATTCAATTTTAGAATTAAATG
>JALZVK010000153.1 GCA_023301005.1 Saprospiraceae bacterium
ACAATTACTCGATGAAAGTAATTTCGTGGAAAATACCGAATGGAAAAAATATACTTTCTCTTTTTCTCCTAGTGATAATTTTACATATATAACCCTTGAAGCTTTTTATAAAACACCAACCTTAGTTCCTCCTAATGGAAATATATTGTTAGATAATGCATCTTCGATTAAGTTGATTTCTTGTGATGATAAATAAGACCTATTTATTTAATATTACAAAACCCACATGGTGATTTACCATGTGGGTTTTGTATTTTATTTATTTAAAAACAATACACTTACGAAGTAAGTACTTTAAGACTTTAAAAAACATTATGACCTCTCTGAGGTCATAAACATTGATTTACTTTTTTACTAACATACTTTGACCACGCTGTGGTCATCGAATAATTGTGAATGACCACAGCGTGGTCAAAGTATGTTAGATTTTATATTAAATATATATTCCGACCTCAGAGAGGTCGTACTGTTTTTTAAAGTCTTAAAGTAATTTTAAATAACAAGTTGATTCGTCAAACTTCAAGCTTCTCTGTCTACTGCTTCACAAATTTCTTAATCTCCTCTCCTACTTGAATAAAATACATTCCAGTATCAAGTTCCTCAATCATAATAGAATTTTGCAAATCATCAATCACACCTGATTGAATTTGTTTTCCAGAAATATCAAAAATGTAAAAGTATTGTTTTTTCAAATCACTTTTTTCCAAAAACAAAATATCGCCAGTAGGATTTGGAAAAATATCAAATGTTAATTTTTCACTTTCAATATTTTCAACAGGACTTATTACATCAAATACATTTGACAATTTATCATACGATACTAGCTCATTTGTCGTAAGTGATGCTACTGGCAACAAGTTATTTGCCTCATAAGGATCATCTATCAAATTAAAAAACCGTTCCGTTCCATTTGCAAAATTAATATATTTATACGTTGCATCTCGTGATGTCCAACCATCCTTATTTGTATTATCAATGACTTCGGTATAAATACAATCCCTCGGTCCATCACCTTGACTAGTTAACAAAGAAGCGAAGCTATAACTATCATGAATTTGCGGTAACGAAGTTCCTGTCAATTCCACAATCGTCGAAAAGAAATCAGAAAAAGAAATCAATGCATCTTCTCTTTCATTCGCACGAGTCACTCCCGCACCAGCAATGACCATCGGAACATGCACACCGCCTTGATATAAACTTCCTTTCGATCTATTCGAAATAAAAGGTGATTCAACCACCTGACTTGGATTACCATTATCTCCTACAAAAATAACAACAGTATTCGCCAACTCACTCGGAGGAATACTATCAAATAATCTTCCTATCTCAAAATCTAAACTTTCGATCATTGCCAAATAATATGGTAAAGGATTGTCAGCAATTGAAGTAGAATCAGTTGGTAAATTTCCCTGAGAATGCATACCTAAAGGCGGAAGATGAAAAGGAGTATGAGCAGCAGTATATGCTAACCAACAAAACCAAGGTTGATTCTGATCATTAATCCAATCAATCGCTAAGTCTGTAAATTTCGAAGTGATATATTCATTCGTATTATTCGCTTGTCCATTGATAACCAAACTATAACTATTATAATCGGCAACTCCACCAGCCAATATTCCAGCAAAATAATCAATGCCCAATTCATTAGGATAATCGGGATTACCATTTATTCCTCCACCTGCTCCACCCAAGTGCCATTTTCCAATCAAACTATTGCTGTAAGCTCCATTGGAAGTTTGAGTGATTTGCTCATGCAAGGTTGTTTCGTCTTGCGACAAAGTTGACATATCTGTAGCATTAAGTACATTGGTTCGGAAACCATATTTACCTGTTAAAACATTTGCACGACTTGGCGCACATACTGGATTCGACCAAGCATTATCAAAGGTCACTCCTTGAGCCATCAATGCTTCGAGATGAGGCATATTTGCTTTGGTGGAGTTCGGTAAATAATTAGGAATCGGTCCTACTCCAATATCATCAACGATGATAAATAAAACATTAGGTTGTTGAGCATGAAGATTTGAGAAAGAAAAAAGAAGGGTAAGAATGAAGAAGAATAGTTGTGATAAGTATTTCATTATATTTTTTTAAAATGTTCTTTTGATTTAAAATCAAAAGTATAATTTTATTTTAAAACATATAAAAAATTCTAAACATTACATTTTTACTTTTCATCGGAGGATTAACTGACTTGAAATATGTTCGTTGGTAACATCAATTAGATATAGTTTTAATGCTTTTCTATTTTAAATTGTTCCTGTTCCGCATCATAACCCTAACGGGACAATGTCATTACTAAATAATTTCTTTAAATTTTAAGAAGATGAATAATCATAATAACTTTACAAAAAAATCTCAATGAAAAAATGGAAAAAATTAAGCGAACGAATCGCTTACTCAGGTTGGCGTAAAGTCATTGTTAGAAAATTCTTATTACCAAATGAAAAAGAGGAAGAATTTGATGTTATCCAAAATGGCGACTTCGTAACCATCGCTGCATTTACCAAAAATAAAGAAGCAATACTCGTCAATCAATTTAGAGTAGGATCAGAACGGGAGTTGATCAGTTTCCCTGAAGGCGGAATTGAAAAAGGAGAATCTTTAGAAGCGGCATCTGCAAGAGAGTTGTTAGAAGAAACTGGATACGAAGCTGAAGAAATTGTTTTTCTAAAAACATTTCACAAAGCATATTTCACTCAAAAGCAACATATTCTCTTAGCTAAGAATTGTAAAAAAATATCAGAACAAAATCTAGATGAATCAGAATTTATCGAAGTCATTAAAATGCCTTTTGATGATTTTCGATTATTTATAAAAAATAAAAATGATGAACGAATGAATAATAATGTTGATGCTGCTTATTTGGCAATGGATGAAATGGGATGGTTATAAGTCAATGATACTGGGCTTTTGAATACATAAATCCTACCTATTAAATAAGTTGTATCTTCGCCTCAACATTTAACACTTCGTTAGTTTCTACTACAACCCCTTGTACAAGCTGATTGAGTTTTGGATTGATTTTTATCACCAACTCGCTTGTACTATGGAACATAAGAAACACCTGATAGATCCTATCAAACCTTTTTCGGAAAGCCTGATCTGGCAACTTAATCGAGATTATTATCAAGAGACTGGAATTGATGCCTGGCGAAAAGGAATCGTTCCGCATAACCTTACGAGCAATTCGATGGTAGGGAAAACTTATGCTGAATTGATTTTTGCATTTTTAAAAGATTTGGCTGCGAAAGGTCAAATGAATGAAACCATTTATATTTTAGAATTAGGTGCTGGTCATGGGAGGCTGGCATTTCATATTTTAAAACATTTGGAACGCTTAGTCAATCATGTCGGTTTACAATTGCCAAAGTATTGTTTTGTATTGAGTGATATAGTGGAGGATAATTTAAATTTCTTTTTGACTCATCCACAGTTTCAAATTTACTTTGAAAAAGGAATTTTGGATGTTGCTTATTTCGATGCGATAGAAGGTAAAGAATTAGAATTGCGGTATTCTAAGAAATCCATTTTACCTCAAAGTTTAAATCAACCTTTACTCGTCCTTGCCAATTATTTTTTTGATTCCATTCCTATGGATCTTTTATATTTTAAAGACAAAGAAATATTTACTTGTTCTATCTCTTTAGAATCTGCTGTTGATCCAAAAGGAAAAAATGCTACAGCAGCACTTGAAGATTTAGAGTTAGCATATTATAATTTACCTCTGGAAGTACCTTGTTATGAAAATCCTATTTTAAATAAAATGATTGAAGAGTATCGGAATTCTGTTTTTGATACTTATCTTTTTTTTCCAACTAAAGGTTTTCAATGTATTGATAATCTTAGGCAAATTTCTAAAAAAGGAATCTTCTTGATTTCGATGGATAAAGGTTTTCATGAAATACATGATTTGGAAAATTCGAAATTTCCAGAAATGATTAAACATGGTAGTTTTTCTTTTTGGGTAAATTATCATGCCTTAGGTTCTTATTGTAAGAAGCATGGCGGAGTGGCAATGTTTCCTGAATATTCAAATTTCCATTTGGATTTAGGCGCACTTTTATTTTTACCTGAACCTGAGACTTACTCTGAAACAAAAATTGCTTACGAACATTTTGTAAATGATTTCGGACCTGATGATAATAATAGCATCAAATTATTTGCCTATAGAAATATAGCAAAAATGAATACTAAAGAAATTATCGCTTGGCTAAGATTAAGTGGATATGATTCTACATTATTTAAAAATATTCTACCGCTTATCAAACAACTGATACGACAAATAAGTGTCAATGAAAGAACTCGACTAGCGCAAACTATGCATCGAATTTGGGATGGTTATTTTACTTTGGATGAAGAGTTTGATATGGCATTTGAGATTGGAGGAATGATGTATGCCTTGGGTTATTATCAAGAGGCACTAGACTATTTTGCATTTTCAATCAAACAGTTTGGAGAGAAAGCTGACATCTATTATAACAAGGCTTTGTGTCATTATCATTTGCATCAGGATGATTTATTTTTAAAAATAGTAAAAGAAGCGAAAGCTGCTTTCCCTGATTATGAGAATTTTAAGCAATTGGATAAGTTGGATTTGGCGGCTAGTTAAGTAATTACTGATATTACGCAAACATTTAAAGTCCTCTGACTCAACTTTTTTCCTTGATGAAAAAATTTGAGTCAGAAGGCTTTAAATCTTTGCGTAAAATCATTTATAAATAGAAAGAGCGTTGAAAGTAATTCTTACTTTCAACGCTCTTTTTTATTTAAAATATAAAAACATAATAACAATACTCTTACATTTTCTTAGTCTTCTTTTTAGATTTAGAATCTTCTTCCTCTTCACTCTGTTGTCCACCTCCAAAAATCAAACCTGTACTTGTATAAGCATCTCCGAATGTTCGAGATAGAATTACAACTTGACGCATCGCATCAATTAACTGATCTGGTTGTAATTCTTTTAGCGGATGTGTGTAAACACTAATTACATATCCTTCATACAAACTGTATTTTGAATCTAATGCTGAATGGAAATTTGCCTGCAACATTCTTTCAAGTTGTCCTTCTTCTAATAATTTTTGTTCTATGACTGGAGTAAAGATTCTCATTCGATTATTCTTTTCATCAGTCAATACGAACAAAACCATTTCGCCATATAGTAATTGCCAATTCCCTAATTCCCCTTGCAACTCTTCTACTTCTGATTTAAAAACGGCTTCCATCTTTTTATTATTCATACCGATAGTCTCGGATTCTTTATCTACTTGAGCAGATATATTTCCAAGGAATATTATTAAAAATAAAAAAGTAAAGGAAGTGAAACGAAAGCGTTTAATTTTCATAATTAGTGATTTTATATTTTTGATTGATATAATACATTAAAGTAAATGTAATTTTAACGCAAAACAATTAGCATCAACAATATAATAAAAGAAGGTTAAATGGAGGACATTTTTGGAGGAATAAATTGAAGTTGTTTAAGTAGTTCTAATATTTTCACCTCTTTTATATAAATCATTTTTATAATTCGTTATGTTTGTTTTAAAATAATAAAAATGGCAAAGTACGACATCAACGACCCAACAGATTTAGATATTATGCGTGGTCATTTCGATATGATCTCTCATGACGAATGGGCGGAATATATTGAATTAGCAGAGGAAAGAAAGATCGGTTATAAAAATGTAAACATTTTAAAATCGGCAAGTCGCAAGGCTGGGATTTCTAAATTTTTAAGTCCTAAAGTAATTAATTGGGTGCTTTCATTAGTGGAGCAATTGGATTATGAGGATGAGGAGGAAGAATAAATAACAATGCTTTTACATTTTTGTTTTTTTCCACCCACAAGTTTCGTATTTTATTTACAAAAAAAAACAACGGCTATAAGAGTTAACTCTTAT
>JALZVK010000154.1 GCA_023301005.1 Saprospiraceae bacterium
GATTTGGAATATGATCCTGCGGAATATAATATACTTTTAAAACCGATTTTGGATGGTGTTGCAGATGTAGTTTATGGTTCCAGATTTATGGGCGGAAAGCCTCATCGAATTTTATTCTTTTGGCATTCTATAGGAAATCAAATGTTGACTTTTCTTTCCAATATGATGACTAATCTGAATTTGACAGATATGGAAACTTGTTATAAGTTATTTAAAACGGAAATGGTTCAAAGTTTAAATTTAAAAGAAAACAGATTTGGATTTGAACCTGAAGTGACGGCGAAGATTTCAAGAATTCCTAAAATTCGAATTTACGAAGTAGGTATTTCTTATTACGGAAGGTCTTATGAAGATGGAAAAAAGATAGGATGGAAAGATGGCTTTAGAGCGATTTATTGTATTATAAAATATAATACTTTTTGGAAAAAATAATCACGTTTGTTTTTTTTATAACAATAGTCTTACAACATTACTCGAATCATTAAAATGATTCCAAAGATGACAAATGCTACTCCTGAAATATTCCTCACCAAAACTATTTTCTCAGGTTTTAATTTTTTTCTAATGGTTTTTGCTAAATAAACTTTCAAAGTATCAGAAGCAATAATAACCAAAAGTATTCCTCCAAAAAAAAGAAAAAAATCATCGTCACTAAAATTACTTTCAGCCATTTTTGCAGTAGCAACTACACCCCAAAAGAAAAATGTAAATGGATTAATAGTATTGACTAAAAACCCTTTTGCAAAAAGTGAAAGAAGAGATGATTTATGTTTTTCGTTTTTTTCTTCAAGTAAATTATCACTCTTATTTTTTTCTAAAAAAAAATCATCTTCAGGTATCGTAGGAGGTTTACTTAAAATTGTTCCTAACCCAATCATAATCAATGCAACTCCTCCGACAAGTCCTAATGTCAATTCAAAACCATCCAAATTAATAATCTCTAAAATACACGACAACCCAAAATAAACTGTCCCCACAAATATTACATCACTTATAAACACTCCAATAGCAACCATCATTCCCGCTCGAAATCCTTGTTCAATTCCTGCTTGCAATAATGCAAACAAAATCGGTCCTGCCATTACTGTCAGTACCAATCCAAAAACAAGACCTTCGATGAATGCTTCCAAGTTTTTATTTTTTTTGGAAATATAAAATAGCCTAGTTACTTAGCTATAAACTGTTGCCACCAACTTCCTTCTTCCTCCATGATTTCTAAACTCACATAAATAAATACCTTGCCATGTTCCCAAATTCAAACTTCCATTTGTAATCGGAATACTTACTGAACTTCCTACCAATGTTGATTTGATATGTGCAGGCATATCATCAGGACCTTCCATAGTATGAGTCAAATAAGATTCATTTTCGGGCATAATTCTTTTGTTAAATACTTGCTCGAAATCGACTCTTACCGAAGGGTCAGCATTTTCATTTATAGTTAAACCTGCGGAGGTGTGTTTTATAAAAAGATGAAATATTCCAGTAGTTGGAAGTTCGTTGATTTGTTCTAAAACTGTTCGTGTGATTAAATGAAATCCTCTAGGGTGTGAGGGTAAAACTATTTCAATTTGAGAAATCATATTTTAAATTTTCGAAACTTAGAATTGGCTTTGCCAATTTTCCTATTTGAAGTTATTTTAAAAAACACCAAGTAAAATTTAGTGTTTCTTTTGTCTAACTACTTAACTAAACGCTTTTTAGGAATTTAGGTTTTGAAAAATATAATACTCCTATGTAAATAATTACTAACAATGTATTTACAAAAAGTATTTTTAAAAGACTCTCATCTAAATAAGGTCGAACTTCTTTACTAATCAAATAAAAAAGTATCGCTGAAAAAACATAAGCCAACATTCGTCCAATTGGATAATTTATTGGATAATATTTTTTTCCAATAAAATAACTTACTACTGCCATGAAAACATAACAACTTAAAGCTGCATAGGCTGGCGCCATAATTCCATGAGTAGGTATAAAAATAAAATTCACTCCAATCGTAATCATTGCTCCTGCTACTGAAATCCACGCTCCAATTCTGGTACGATCAACTAACTTATACCATATCGAAAAATTATAAAACAATCCTAAACATAAATAGGCTATCAATAAAACAGGAACAACAACTAGCCCTTCTCTAAAATCTTCTCCAATTAAATATTGAACCAAATCCATGTACATCATAATGCCTAAAAAAGCCAAACTTCCTACAATAGAAAATGCTTCAGCGATATGACCATATATATCTTTTGAATCTTTTTTGTTGGCATTTTTAAAAAAGAAAGGTTCTGCTGCATAATTAAATGCAGTTATAAAAAGACTCATCAAAACTGCAATCTTTACACCCGCAGTATAAATACCTACTAGATGATCTACATTATCAATCAACCACTTTTTTAAAAATATTCTATCTAATTGTCTGTTGATAACACCTGCTAATCCCACTACAATTAATGGCAAAGCATAGTGAATCATTTTTTGCCAAAGTGCTTTATCGAAGTCCCATTTAAAAGTGAAAAAATTTCTAAATAAAATAGAGAAGACTACTCCACTTGCTACAAGGTTGGCTAAAAATACAAAGTCTAATTTTTTATCATCGCTATAAAAAGTGGCAAACCAATCGTACCCATTTTCTATAAAAAATGGACAACCCATCAAAAAGAAAAAGATAAGTGCAAGTTGGATAATTACATTTAGAATTTTTATAACTGCAAATTGAATGGGTCTACTTTCCAATCTTAATTTGGCAAACGGGAGCGCAGCCAAAGCATCTAATCCTGTAATCAAAGCAAACCATTTAACAAATCTTACACCTTCAGGATATTCTAAAAACGTTGCTATTTCTTGAGCGAAAAAAAACAATAACCCTACAAAAAAAATAGTCGTTGCAAATAATGAAATAGCTGCAGTACTAAAAACTTTTGACAACTGTCCTTCTTCTCTTCCGAAACGAAATAATGCAGTCTCCATTCCATAAGTAAAAAAAACAAGCAGTAAAGCTGTAAAAGAATACATGATTCCATATATCCCAAATTCGCTTGGATTAAATACATTGGTCAAATATGGCGTTAAAGCAAAAAGCAGCACTCTAGGAAGTACACTTCCCAATCCATAGATAACCGTTTCACCTGCAAATTTTTTTAATAAAGCCATTAAATTTTTTCTTTAGAAAAATGAAGTTGTTTTAAAAGTCTGTTTTTCTAATTCAACAAGACTTTTTAAAACAACTTCAATACAAGAATGTATTTCCTACATCCTGAGTATAAATGTAAGTGCAATTTTATACATTTTATTTTAAAAGTTCATGTTCATAATTATGTAATAATTACGAATATGAACTTGACTTGTTTAAGACTGTTTAAATAAACTTTTAATCCGCAAAATAAAATTATTACCTTCGCACCCCGAAAGCACATATATTTGGCTTTCACTAATCTATCCGTATCCTTATTTTACACCTACAGAACAACTAAAAAACTGACTAATGATAAACGTAAGTCTTTTAAAAAAAATATGTGTGACACCTGGCGCTCCAGGATACGAACAAAAAATTCGAGAACTTGTCATCAAAGAAGTTACTCCACTAGTCGATGAAGTTTCTATAGATAATATGGGAAATGTGATTGCTGTAAAGAAAGGAACTTCTGATAAACGTGTCATGGTTGCTGCTCATATTGATGAGATTGGATTTATGGTAACACATATCAATGATAAAGGATTTATTCGGTTTGATACATTAGGAGGATTTGACCCAAAAACTTTAACTTCTCAACGAGTTATTATTCATGGAAAAAAAGACATCATTGGAGTGATGGGATGTAAGCCTGTTCATTTGATGAAACCTGAGGAGAGAGGTAAGCCGCTTCCAATTAGTGAGTATTTTATTGATACTGGAATTAGTAAAAAAGAATTAGATAAAATTATTGATATAGGAAATCCTATTACGAGAGAGAGAGGTTTGATTGAAATGGGAGATTGTGTAAATAGTAAATCTTTAGATAATCGAGCTTCCGTATATATATTGTTAGAAACTTTGAAGAGATTAAAAAACAAAAAGATTCCTTACGATTTATATGCAGCTTTTACGGTTCAAGAAGAGGTGGGATTAAGAGGAGCAATTTCTTCTGCTCATCATATAGATCCAGATTTCGGTTTTGCTTTGGATGTTACGATTGCTTTTGATGTACCTGGTGCTCAGGCACATGAGAGAGTTACAATGTTGGGAGAAGGTGCTGCTATAAAAATAAAAGATGGTTCGCTTATTTCTGATTATCGTATGGTAGAGTACATGAAGAAGATGGCAAAGAAAAGTAAAATAAAATGGCAACCTGAAATTCTTCCTGCTGGTGGAACTGATGCTGGTGGAATTCAAAAATATGGAAAGAAAGGTGCAATAACTGGAGCGATTTCAATTCCTACGAGATACATTCATCAAACTATTGAAATGGCTCATAAGGAAGATATAGCAAGTTGTATAGATTTATTGTCGAGTTGTATTACCAATTTGGATAAATACGATTGGAGTTTTAAATAAGTCTG
>JALZVK010000155.1 GCA_023301005.1 Saprospiraceae bacterium
AGGCTTCCACTTCAGCGGAATCAATTCAAAATGTTCCTTTTGTTTTTGTTCCTGTCGAATAAACACAACGCCCATATGGAACAAATCAATAGAGACCGTTACCGAAGGATGCGCTTTGACTTGTAGCCAAGCTTCCTCCATTTCATCACTCCAATGAATATCATCGAAAACAAAAATAGTTTTATCATGAGCATATTTTAGACATTCTTCAAAATAGGCAAGGGTAGGAGTGAGTCGATGATTCCCATCTATAAATACGTAATCTAATTGTTTTAATTTTTTTAAACTTGGCGTAAGTGTCTGATCAAATTGTCCAATTTCCAAAGTAATATTTTCCGCTTTTAATTCATCAAAATTCAATTGAGCTAATGCCGCAATATTAGGATCACCTTCCAATGTGATAAAGTCGGCATTCAAAGAAGCAGACGATTGATAGAGCGTTGAGATACCAAGTGACGTACCCATTTCGAGCATCGTCTTAGGTTTATAAAAATTTACCAAACGAAAAAGCGTTTGACATTGCCATTGACGAGAGGCAGCACTTTTAGCAATTTGACCTACAGATTTTTGTTTTTGCAAACCTTGTTGAGAACCTGCGCCGTAATCTGTCAATTGCACTTTTGAAGTGTTGCGCTGAAGCATATATCTTAATTTCTCTACATCATTAAAAGCATAATAGTTTCTATCATCTTCTAATATTTGTTCCGCAAATTCATAGACAAATGGCGAATGCACTTGATATAAACTACTCGCCTTGAAATAGTATTTTATATAGCTTTTTAGAAGGTTAAAATTAATCAATAGTAGCTTTTAATAAATTAAGTAAATTTGTAATGTTTATGGTTATATGGTTTCGCTTCGCTTATTGTTATATTGTTTCGCTTCGCTATTGTTGTCGAATATACTTGAATCACAATTTTGTAAAAAACCATATAACCATAAGCGAAGCGTAACAATAAAACCATAAATCACATCATTCACAAAAATTGAAAATTGATATTGGAATAACAAATTTTTATAAGAATACTTATTATTTAATATTTCCTTTGCAATTTAAAAATAAATCTAAACGTTTTTGAAAACATGAAAAAAACCGCAATCCTATTTATCTTCTTTTTGAGCGCACAATTTCTATTCGCTCAATCTTATCGTACTGCTGCTGGACTTCGATTGGGAACTGGAACTGGTAGTGGAATCGCACTTACTGTCCAACAACGAGTTGCCAAATATGGAACTATCGAAGGCATCTTTCAACCTAGTTTTAATGGTAGTGTTTCCTCGTTGGATTTGATGTACGAGCATCATTATAAGATTTTGTTTAAACGATTTAATATCTATATGGGCGGAGGTTTGCATAAAGATTGGAGACCTGATGATCATGATGATATTGATAAGGCTGATGCTGGTGTCGTTGGAATTATCGGTGGCGAAATCACTTTTAAACGAGTGGGAGTGAGTTGGGATTATAAACCTTTTGCTAATGTGATTGGTGCTGATGATAATTTCTTTGGTGCGCAATCTGCTGTTTCTCTTCGTGTGATTTTAGTGCAGCAGAAAAAGAAAAAAATTGATTGGAAGTTTTGGGAAAAAGATAAATCAAAAAAAGAAAAACGACAGGAAAGAAAAGAGAAAGAAAGGAAGCAAAAGGAAAAAGAGAAAAAGAAAAAAGAAAATGCAGATAAACCGTGGTGGAAGGTTTGGGGTTGATAGAAAAGAATATCGAATATTGAACAAGGGACTTTGAATTATGAAGTTGGATGGAGTGGGTTGTTTTTTTATTATGCAAGAGTATTGTTATGGAATTCACTATGCAGTAATTTTTGAAAAAACACATCAAACAAATTGACTCGTCAAATTTCGAAATTCCTTGTTCGGTATTCATTATTCAAATCCCCAAAACCAAATTAGTATATTCCTCCTCCAACTGCTTCTTATCAATAGGCACAACTCCAACACGTTCGCAAACTTGCCCACCTGCGAGATTAGAAAGCACAGCAATATCTTCTAAGTTTAATTTTAAAGCCAAACTCAAAGCCGTTAGGCTTATCACAGAATCTCCTGCGCCACATACGTCAGCAATATTTCTAATTTGAGTCGGAATGATTTTACTTTGATTGCCATCGTCGATAAACATACCTTTTTCGGAAAGTGTTATAACAATGCTTTTACATTTAGATTCTGACCTTAAATAATCACTAGCTTTTTGTAGCGATTCAAGATTGGGTTTTATATCAAAAGGAAGACTCTCTCTAATTTCTTTTAGGTTAGGTTTAAAAATATCGACACTTTTAAAATCAAAGAAATGATTCTTCTTTGGGTCAACTACGACAGGAATATCACGAGTCCATCCTTCTTTTAGAATCCTTTGAATCATGGACAATGAAAAAACACCTTTATTATAATCTTGTAAAATGATAACATCAATAGGTTGAACATCTAGAAAGAGTTTTATTTTTTCTAAAAGTTGTTCTTGTTCATTTTCAGTAAGGTCATGTTTGTCTTCTCTATCGACTCGGAGTAATTGTTGATTGTTGGACATGACTCTCGTTTTGACCGTTGTACATCTATCCTTAGATTGCAAAATTCCTTCCGCCCATAAATTATTTTCAGGCATTAATTTTTGGAAAATTTCTGCATTATCATCTTGACCAATTACACTAAATAGAAAAGGAGTTGCACCCATTGCTTTGACATTTAACGCAACGTTAGCAGCACCGCCAAGGCGGTTATCTGTATTTTTTAAATGAACGATAGGGACAGGTGCTTCGGGGGAAATTCTATCAACTTTTCCATAGAGGTAGCGGTCAATGATTACATCACCTAATACTAAGACATTGACTTTATTATAAGATTCAAAAAGTTGTTTTACATTCATTACTTCTGATTCGTTTTCTCTAGAATTTATTCGGTAGACGACCAACGGTTGACGGTCGTACGTATAATTTTTAGTTAGTATAAATTTTAGTTGTGTTCTCATAGCACCGTCTTTTAAGACGGTGAGTAATAAAGTGAAATTTGGCTTTAGCCATACATCAAATCTCATGTATGGCTAAAGTCTCCTTTCTTTTATAATGTTCCCCACGTTAAAACGTGGAGCTATGATTTCGATAAATATTAACTTCTCTACCGTTGTAGAAGTTTACTAAATAGTTCTCTGCAATTTTATAAAAACAGATGGAGAATTAAAATTTTAATTCTTAAATATTTTAGAAAAAATTATTTCTGTCGCACCTTTATTTTTTAAAACATAATTTAATGCTTCTGTAGAAGCATTGTTATAAAATTCTTCGTTTTCTATTTGATTCATAATGTTTTTAAATTCTTCTTTAGAAGATATCGAAAAACCACCACCATTTTTTACAAGTGATATAGCTTCTTTAAATTTTTCATATTTCCCTCCAAAAATAACTGGCAAACCAAAAACAATTGGTTCCAATGTATTATGAATTCCAGTTCCAAAACCACCACCTATAAAAGCTATTTTGCCATACTGATAAAGACTCGACAACATTCCAATATTATCGATTATCAAAACTCTAGCTACAGTTACATTGAATGCATTAGCTTTTGAAAAACGAACAGTATTGATGTTTAATTTATTTTCTATTTGAGTTAAACGATTTTCGCTAATGTCATGTGGGGCAATGATGAATTTCCAACGAAAATCTTTTTGTTCCTCTATCCAATCAATCAATATATCCTCATCAGGTTCCCAAGTACTTCCACCTATTAAGATGTCGGTCGTTCCCTTAAATGCTTCGATGATTCCAAATGACTTTTTATTTTCTTTAATTTCTAAAACTCGATCAATACGAGTATCGCCTGCTATAGAAATTTCATTTATTTTATTTTGTAAGAGTATTGTTTTAGAATTTTCATTTTGGACAAAAATATGATCAAAGAAGGGCAACATCTTTTTAAAGAAGCCTCCATAAGATTTAAAGAAGATTTGATCCTTTCTAAAAATTGATGAAATCAAATAAGTCGGAATTTCTTTTTTATTCAACTGATGGAGATAGTGAAACCAAAATTCATATTTTACAAAAATCGCAATTTTAGGATTTACCAAATCTAAAAAATGCTTCGCATTTTTTTTAGAGTCAGCGGGCAAATAAAAAATATAATCTGCGTATTGATAATTCTTTTGAATTTCAAAACCTGAAGGAGAATAAAAAGTAAGAAAGATTTTATAGTGAGGAAGAGTAGATTTTATCTTTTCAATTAAAGGTCTGCCTTGTTCAAATTCTCCAAGAGAAGCACAATGAAACCATATAATATCTTCATTGTCAGTTAGTTGAGTATTTATATTTTCAAATATGTTTTCTCTGCCTTTAATCCATAGCTTCGCTTTATTATTAAAAAATGAAGCTATGAAAATCCCAAAGCGATATAATGTAAGAGCAATGTTATAAGGCAACTGCATCGAGCTGAGTTAATTCCCTGAACTTAAAATACCTTGGGCAATAGCTTCTGCTAATTTTTTAGCACCTGCCGCAGTATAGTGAACATCATCTACAAAATGCTCTAAGTCTTTAGGTACAGCACGTTCGCCATGTATATAATTCAAATTATATTTTTCCGCAATTTTGCTAGCTTCTCGATTATAAGCATCCATCGCTAATGCCATCGTTTCACTATCAGGATATTTTCCATCAATCAAACACATTCCTCTATCCATCCATAAGACTTGCTCTTCTTCGGTTGTCATATCTGACTTATAAAAATAAGGTTGTGAAACTAACATTACTTCTGCACCATCGTTTTGAGCCAATTCAACTAACGAAGTCATATACTTTGGAAAATCATTTAAAGACTTGAATTCAGCAATATCGAAACTTGAAGATTCTACAGAAGGAGTGAACCAAAATTTTCTAACAAAGGCATTGATAAGCGATTCGAATGTGGGAGGTTTTGCACCTGCTATACTTGGTCCATAGAAGTGAGTGTAATCACTTTTATATTCTCCAACCGATAAACTCTGAGGAGAAAAAGAACGATATAAATCATTAATAGCATGCATGACTATGACTACATCAGGTTTGTAATTTCGACAATAAACGGCGTAATTGATATTACTATGTTTACTTGTATACCAATCCATTCCTGCATTTAAAACTTCTACTTTTTTACCTTGAATTTTACCTTTCATTAATTGGTGTAAAACAGATGGATAACGATCCATCGTATCTAATCTTATATTCAAAGTTGTAGAACCGCCTATGCAAAGTATTCGATAAGTATTGGAATCTTTTTCTGTATACTCATATTCGGTAGGAGGCATTTGTAAGAAAGGATCAAATAAATGTTCTTGTTGAGAATAGTAATAATAATGACCGCCTAGATAAATTAAAAAGATAGTTACCAACGAAGGAACTATTGCCATCAATAAGCTTCGAGAACCATTTTTATTTACATATTTATTAATCCACCAAGGAATGGCAACTAAGAATATAATAACTAACGCAATTAGGACAGCTAAATATTTATAGGAATAAATAAAGATTTCAGGATTCTCTGAATCATGAGTCGCAAAACCTGCAACAAAAATTAAAGCAAGAATGTAGTAAATTAGTAATGTCTTCTTCATTAGGACTCTCTGTAAATTTGATTGATTTTCAGCATGAAAAAATAATTCGTCCTACTTTTTGATGAATTATTTACAAAACCAAAGACAAATATAATAATCTTCAAGGAAGATTTACTATACTTAATTTTTTTTGATGATTGTGTAGGTGGGGAATTTGTATTGGAGAATGTTTGCCAAAAGTAATATTTTATTTTAAAATATAAAAATATGCTTATAATAGTGTGTTTTGAAGGTGTATAAGTGTATGAGTATATAGGTGTATATGTTGTCGAATATTCTTAGAAAGGGAAGAAGATAATTTGATAAAAAAATCACAAATCATATATCTTAGTTCATACATCATAAATCTACACGTAACTTGATTAGAGTGGATTTATGATGTATAATTTATGAACTTAGATTTAAGATTTTTTTTGCTAGTTGGAAGAGGTTGTATTATTGGCACCAATTGGAGGCAATGTTATTTCAAGAGTTTTTAGTGGCGTACCATCAGACATTTTACCTAATGATTTTTGTTCGGTAGTATTTCCAAAGGCATATTCGCAATTTTTATTATTTCTACTACAATCCAAAAGTGCATCGAAAATTTTCCAATAACCATAATAATCTACGTTATCCGTTTTTCCTATTCGTAAAGCTCGTCTAGCTGTAAAATTTCTAACACCATTATCGAAATCAAAATCTAAAGCATAGCTCTCATTATGTCCATGAGTATGTTTTGGAGAAATAGAAACATCAGCATATTGGCGAATAAAATTCCGTTGAACAACATTCGTTGCTTCCTCAAATACTTTTATTCCAAATACATCGCCAACAGTACGGTCGCCATTAGAAACCATGACTATCATTTTTAAGTCATCAGGTAAATTTTCATAACTATCTAAAACTCCTCCTTTTAATGGGCCCGTACCTGGAGAGCAAAGCATAATTGCTACTGGTTTTGGAATATTATGTGCTTCAAAATTAGTAGCCAAATCCGCTGAAATAACTCCTCCATAAGAATGACCAACCATGGTTAGATTTCGAGTGATCGGTTGAACGAAATGTTTATTTTCCATCATGACTAAAGCATCTCTAATAGCTTTACTTACCATTTTGGAAAATTTAGGCGGACGAGGGAAATAGACATTTTTTTGATATCGAGGATAAATTACGATATTTCCTTTACGTACTAAATGCTTAATCCATGCTCCATATATCATAGGATTATATCCTCCGTATCCATGATTAAATACAATTACATTTGCTGAGTCAGGGCGAGGAGAAGCTGGTTCATATAACCAATAACCATCAGCTTTGTCTGCGAAGTCATATTGTTTTACTTCATCATGAAGGTAAATAGGACTTCCTGGGCCATCAGTTGGGGGAGAAGCTTTAAATAAAACTTGGGCTATTGTGGAAGTAAAGAAATATGGTATAATAATGAGAAGTGAAATAAGTTTTTTCATAATTCTTAAACGAAAATAATTTAAAATGGTTGTTTTAAAACCGTAAGTTTGTGCTTTAATTATACAGTTGGTTAAGCCATCAAGACATTTTACAACACCACCTTATAAAGAAAAATAACAAGATGAAATATATAACTTTCCTTTTAAGTTTATTTTTGATTTTTTCATGTACAAAGAAAAATCAAATTGCAAATGTAGAAAAACCAGTCGTAAAACCTTCCAACGGAATTGTTGAATATACCATTAATTTGGAACAGACTAAACAGCCTTTGGACGATGAGACTAAAAAGAGTTTTGGTACAACAGCTCGTACGATTTTTAATAAAGAAACTTTGCACTTTCAAAAACTAGATGGTCGAGATACGGAGTCTTTTCAATTGGTTGATTTGGCTACAGGACAGGAAACTAATTATCTAACTTTTAGAGGAAATAAGTTCGCTTTGATTTCTACTCCTGAAATGATTCCTCCAATTGGAAAATTAACTTTACATGATGAGAAAAAAACTATTCTTGGTTATTCTTGTCAAAAAGGAACTGCACCAATGGGTGATAGTATGATGGAAATTTGGTTTACCAATGATATAGGTGCGAAGTTTTGTCCTTATATCAAAGCTCCAGGATTTGCATTACAATATTCTTTGAATATGGGTTTTGCTCAGGTGACTTATACTGCTTCTAAAGTAAGTCTTCAACCTATTGATGCAAAAAAATTAGTTGCACCTACTGACTATAAAAAAGTAACGATGCAAGAACTGCAACAGGAATTGATGGGTGGACCACCTGAGAGTAGTTTTAAAAAAGGAGACGAGTTGGCTAATTTTGAATTGAGTGATATGAATGGTCAAGTGGTTAAGTTGAATGACTTAAGAGGGAAGGTTGTGCTAATCAATTTTTGGTTTATTAACTGTCCTCCTTGTCGTGCGGAAATGCCTGATTTAAATGAACTTAAAACTGAGTACGCTAATAAAGATGTTGAATTTATTGGAATTACATTTGATCAAAAATCAAATGTGGAAGCATTCTTAAAAACACTTCCTTTTGAATTTCAAATTATTCCTGATGCTCAAAAGATAATAGGAGAGTATGGTATTATGGGATTTCCTACAAGTGTGGTTCTTGATAAGAATGGAAAAATTGTAAATAGTAAAATGGGTGGTTCGATGAATATTAAAGAGGAGTTGAAAACGTTTATTGAAGATGCTTTGAAGCAATAGATTTTATTTGGTTGACGGTCAACGGCTGACGATTGTTTACTTGATATTTTAATTTACCATAGAGAGTAAATAGGTCTTTGACCTATTATTTTTTTTAATTAAAAATAAGAATTGGAAAAGTCTAAACAAGTTGGAGTTATTGGTGCAGGTAGTTTTGGAACTGCTATTGCTCAGTTAATTGCAGAAAATGTAAAAGTATTGTTATATGCTCGTAACAAAGAGATGGTTGAAAAAATAAATACCACTCACAAACACTTAGGTGTTGAATTACATAACAATATAATTGCAACTAATGATCCGCAGCATTTAGCAGATAGTTGTACTTTGATATTCCCAATCGTGCCGTCGGTCAATTTTAGAGATATGATGAAAACATTTTCGCCATATCTTAGACCGTATCATATTTTAATTCATGGTACTAAAGGTTTTGATATAAAAAAAGAAGACTTACCAAAATTAGAAGATGGTTCACTTACTCGACATCATGTACATACGATGAGTAATATTATTGAGCAAGAAAGTGTAGTGGTGAGAATTGGATGTTTGAGCGGACCGAATTTATCAAGTGAGATTATGGCAGGTCAACCTACTGCAACTTTGATAGCAAGTAAATATGACGAAGTTTTTAATCTAGGTAAAAAAGTATTGAAAGGAAGTCGCTTCCAAGTATTTGGATCAAGGGCGATGGTTGGTGCTGAAATGGCTGGAGCTTTAAAAAATGTATTTGCAATTGGTTCAGGAATTTTAGGTGGAAAAGGGATGGGGAAAAATATTCAGTCAATGCTGATCACAAGAGGATTGGTAGAAATGATATATTTTGCAAAAGCATTTGATATAGACAAAAGTGCATTTTTGGGAACTGCTGGAATTGGAGATTTGATTGCAACAGCAACAAGTGAAGATAGTAGAAATTATACTTTTGGAAAGCGATTAGGGCAAGGAGAAACTTTAGAAGAAATAATGAGTACCATGCCTGAACTTGCAGAAGGTGTTCGTACTTTAAAAATATTTAATAATCTATCACGAAGATATAAAGTCAGAGTTCCTATTACTCAGATGTTATACAAAATTGTATTTGAAGGATTTGATTTAGATAAGGCTTTGAAGTTTTTGATTTCT
The DNA here is from genome assembly GCA_023301005.1 of Saprospiraceae bacterium. Classification (GTDB taxonomy): domain Bacteria; phylum Bacteroidota; class Bacteroidia; order Chitinophagales; family Saprospiraceae; genus CAJQQY01. The sequence goes on from JALZVK010000155.1 coordinate 9,369, forward strand.
TATCCTTATGATGTGGATGTAGATTTTTTATAAGTAAATATCAATATTTTTTCAATTTTCTTTCATGAAATTATTGAACCGATTTCCAACCCTCAATTCTTTTAAAACCCATAAAAAGTCAGACTGGCGTAAAGATATAGTTGCAGGTATAACTGTCGCTGTGATGTTAGTTCCTCAAGGTATGGCTTATGCCTCGTTAGCAGGGATGCCTCCTATTTATGGATTATATGCTGGATTAGTTCCATTATTTTTATATGCTGTAATAGGAACTTCTCGCCAATTGTCAATAGGTCCTGTTGCCATTTCCGCCTTATTAGTTTTAGCTGGAGTAAGTCAAATAGCTGAACCTCTAACTCCTGAATATATCAGTTTAGTCATCTTAGCTGGGTTTATGATTGGCGTAGGACAAATGTTGATGGGATTTATGAAATTAGGGTTTTTAGTAAATTTTATTTCACATCCAGTTATAGTAGGTTTTACCTCAGGAGCAGCTATAATTATCGCTATCAGTCAAATGAAAGATTTACTAGGAATAGAAATTCCTAGGTTCTCACATATATATGAAACGGTCGTTTATATTTTTCAAAATATTGGTCAAGCTAACTGGGTTTCGGTTGCATCATGTCTTGGAAGTTTTTTTGTAATAGCATTGTTACGAAGAATCAACAAAGCAATTCCAGGAGCATTAGTTGTAGTTATATTAAGTTCGATAGTAGCCTACTACGGAATCCAAGAAGGATATGATTTTGTAATAGTAAAAGGAGTCCCTGCGGGATTGCCGCCTTTACAAATGCCTGATTTTAATTGGGCAAATATGAAAATATTAATACCAACTGTATTGACTGTTACGTTAATTGGAATAGTAGAAAGTATTGGAATTGCTAAAGTATTACAATCCAAACATCAAACATATTCGATTAGACCTAATCAAGAATTGATAGCAATTGGCGTATCCAAAATTGGTGGCTCATTTTTTCTAGCTCTTCCTTCTTCGGCTAGTTTTTCGAGGTCTGCTGTAAATAATGATTCAGGTGCTCAATCAGGAATTGCTTCAATAGTTACTGCATTGATCGTTGCTTTGACTTTATTATTTTTTACGCCATTATTTTATTATTTACCCAAAGCAGTTTTAGCAGCCATCATTTTATTTGCGGTAAAGGGATTATTTGAATGGAAAACGGCAAAGCATCTTTGGTTCGATCATCGAAGAGATTTCTATATGATGTTAACTACATTTATAGTTACCTTAATAATAGGAGTAGAATTTGGTGTACTTGTAGGAGTATTGTTATCAATATGGATGGTTCTATATAGAAGCTCAAAACCGCATTTCCCAACATTAGGAAAATTACCAAACTCAGAAAGTTTTAGAAGTATTAGAAGATTTCCAAATGCGGAAAGTTTGGATGAAGTTTTAATTACAAGATTTGATGATCAATTATATTTTGGGAACTCTAATTATTTTGTAGAAAATTTAAAAAATAAAATAGAACGTAAAGGCGAAAAATTAGAACTGGTTATTTTAGATGCAGGAAGTATTCATGATATGGATAGTACGGGAATGGAAGGTTTAAAAGAAATAATTAATTTTCTTGAAAAGAAAAAAATAAAATTCCATCTGACAGATGTAGTCGGTCCTGTTAGAGATTTTCTTAAAAGAACTGGTTTGTCTGATAGAATAGGAATAAAAAATCAATTCCTTAATAATCAAGATGCAATGAATTTTTACATTTATTCTAAAAAAGGAAAACCGATTGGATGGTCTCCTGATGCATTACAATATAATGAAGAAGAGGAATAATATTGTTTAACTACTTACCAAATAAAACAATTTATTATTTTTGAACAAAAAGCACAACTATGGTTTTATTCAGAATTATAATTTTTATTGGCTTTATTTATATTGCTTATAAATTTGCAATATGGTTACCCAAAGCTTTATCAGGTTCGATGGACTGCCCAAGATGTGAAGGGAAAGGACATTGGTATGGAATACGACATCGAGAAGAATGTAAAGATTGTAAAGGGACAGGAAGAATAATGAAAATAAAATAAACACAACTATGAATAAAATAATTTTCCTTTTGATTTCTGTATTATTTATACAATGTAACACAAATGAATCTTCAGATATAGGTGATAAAATTTGGATAGCATCTGCTAATCTCTATTCTCAAAAGTATGAAACGACGATTGGAGAATTTCGAGAATTTGTAAAAACTAAAAAATATACCACCACAGCTGATAGCTTAAAATGGTCAGGAGTTTTTAATTATAAAATCAAGAAATGGGACATCGCAGAAAATGCGAATTGGGAAAAACCAAAGGGAAAAGAAATTTATAAAGATAATTTTCCTGTTACTCAAATCAGTTATTATGATGCGTGTGCATATTGTTATTGGAAAGGTGGAAGATTGCCAACTGCTGCTGAATGGGATAAAATAGCTGGAGATAAAATCGAACCTGGAAATATTTGGCAAGGAGCTTTTCCCATAGAAGATAAAGGTGATGATGGCTATGCTTATTCAGTTGCGCCTGTCGGCAAATTTAAAACAAACACCAATGGATTGCATGACATTTTTGGAAATGTATGGGAATGGACGACTTCAAAAAATGCTGCAGGAAGTATAATTATTAAAGGCGGAAGTTTTCTTTGTGATCAAAATTTTTGCTCTGGTTATTATCCTTCTAAGTATCAAACAACTGAAAAAGATAGTGGATTGAATCATTTAGGATTTAGGTGTGTTTTTGAAAAATAGGTTTTTTTATCGCAGAGTTATTAGTGAGTTTTCGCGGAGTTACACAGAGTTTTTTACTAAGCATTTTTGACAACTCTGTGTAACTCCGTGCTTAACTCATTTTTAACTCTGCGGTAAAAAAATCACTCCTTCCTAATAAACTCCAAAGGATACTCCAACAACTTATCAATGATAGTATTAAATATCGGAGTTGTTTGCTTATGATCATGAAGTAAAATAATTTCCGCAGAAGGAGAAGCCAACCAACGTTTTTCATTTCCCAAATCACCTCTACAATCCAAAGGATTGGATTGATCAAGTCGTTGAAAAATTTTATGCAAATTCTTTAAACCTAAAGAAGGTTTATATTCAAACGTCGCCCATTCCATAATATCAAATGTCCAATGCCAATCTAACTCTTCAAAAAGATTTGCCTTTCGCATAAAATCATAAGTGACATCTTCCCATTCAGGTTGAGTATAATTTAAATTAGAAAGCACATTTTGAATAAAATATTTTCTTTCTAAATCTGCGTTTTTATTAGAATTAAAAACTTCTCCATTTCTTAAATCTCCTTTGTCGCCGTAGGGAAATCGAAACCATTTTTGATCAAATGAACCTCCAGCTTTGACATACAAATTGCCGATGATGTCATCAGTTTTTTCAATTTCGTATTGCGCTTCTCTTAAAGTGATATTAGAAAAATGAGGATGAGAATAACTATGATTAGCAATTTGATGACCTCGCTGAATACTATCAATCATTTCTGATTTTCTTTTTTCCATTAAATTACCAATACAGAAAAATATCGCAGGGATTTTTTTCTGTTCCAAATAATCTAACTTATTTATAAAACTAGACGAAGGAGAATCATCAATCGTGAGGTAAGCTTTTTTCAATTTTATTTTAAGATTTGTTCAGCAATCAATGTTGCTAATTTTGTAGAACCCAAAGTGGTATAATGTACATCATCAACGAAATGCTCCAAGTCTTTTAATAGAATTGGATCGGCATCAATGAAAGGAATATCATGTTGAGTTGCAACTTTTTTAGTGATGTTATTATAAGTTGTCATTGCATTGGCAAGACTTTGAAGATTAGGAAATTCAGAATCTTTTTCACAAAAAGTCCGACTCATCCAAATGTAATTTTCTTCTTCACGAGTCAAATCATTTCGATACATATGACCTTGCGAAACCAAATAAGGTTGCGCTCCATCTTGCTCAATCAATACCATCAATTGACTTAAATAATCTTCAAAATCATTTTGCGAAACAAACTCCGACATTTCAAAATCTCTAGGTGTTACATTTTTTCCAAACCAAACCTTTCTAAAATTTTTATAAATCAAACTTGAAAAACTCTTAGGTTTTGCGCCATTGATACTTGGTCCATAAAAATGAGAATAATCACTTTCATATTTTCCAATAGCAAAATCAGGAGGGGAGAAAGAGCGATAAAGATCATTGATGGCATGCATCACAATGACTTTGTCTGCTTTGAAATTTCGACAATAAGCAGCGTAATTGATTAAGCTATGTTTGCTCGTATACCAATCCATTCCCGCATTAAGTACTTCGTACTTTTTACCATCATTTCTTTTATCTAAAATATGTTGTAAGATAGATGGATACCTATCCAAACTATCTGCATTTACAAATCGAGTCGTCGAACCGCCCAAACATAATATCCGAACTGTCGAAGTATCTTTTTCCAAATCATAATAATAAGTCGAAGGCGGAACTTGCAAAAATGGATCAAACAAATGTTGACGACCACTATAATAATATACATTGGCTGCACTATAAATAACACCTAACAGAACCATAGTCGGAAGCATCGTAAAAACTAATTCTTTAGTACTATGATTTTTTAAAAACCGATTTATAAAATAAGGAACCCCAAGCAACATCAAAATAGAAAAGCCAACTAAAAAGATAAAATACTTTTTAGAGTAAACAAAAATATCAGGTAAGTAAGAAGTATGCGTCCAAAATCCACTTACTAATAACAATGCAATTACGTAATATGCAAGTAATGTTTTTTTCATTAAATAAAATTAAAGATGCGTTAAATCAAACTTGATTCCATAACGAGGACGAAGTGTCACAACTGGTAAAA
>JALZVK010000156.1 GCA_023301005.1 Saprospiraceae bacterium
AGGAGATGGGATGGAATGGATAATGAAGTATTGATTGCTCAAGAATTTAATGATGAAGATCCGGTTAACTTTATCAATGACTTGCTACCTTATCTAAATGATGAAAGGTATATCAAGCTAAATGGTAAACATCTAATCATCATATATAGACCAAATATCATCCCTAATATAAAAGACAACGTAAAGCTGTGGAGAAAAGAGCTGAATAAAAATAGCATTGAACCTTTGTTTGCCTGTGTACAAGGATTTGGTTTGACTGACCCAGCTGAAGTAGGATTTGACATAGCCTTAGAATTTCCGCCGCATAAAGTTGCTCAAGATTTGCCAAATCTTGAGAGCGAAATTGTTAGGTATGATGAAAATTTTATAGGAAATATTCATGATTTCAGAGAAATGATTCATCGCGCCAGAGAGCAGAAGGTAGAAAATTATCCCCTCATAAGAGGAGTATCTCCATCATGGGATAACGAAGCAAGAAGGAAAGGTAAAGGGACAACGGCATTCGTAAACGCTAATCCTGATACTTACGCAGAATGGTTAGAAATCGCAGGTCGCTTTGCGTTAAAAAATAAAGTAGAAGATAATAGTGTAGTATTTATAAATGCCTGGAACGAGTGGGCAGAAGGTGCTTATTTAGAGCCAGATAAATTTTATGGATATAAATACTTAGATACTACGCATAACGTTATTAACAATTTATTTTCTTCAGAGCATAATAACAATAAAATTGTTGTAGTGTCTCACGATGCCAACAAGCATGGCGCTCAAGTATTGGCCTATAATATTGGTCTTAGTCTGAAGCAACAATTTGGATATGAGATTACTTATTTATTGATGGATGAAGGACCAATGGTAGCGGAATTTAGAGAGGTTGCAAATACCTTTGTTGTCACTAAAGAAAACAAAAAACAAATAATTACAGAGTTAGCCTCAAAAGGATACAAAGCCGCCATTATTAATAGTGCTGTATCTGGATTGATTACTAAAGATTTGAAAGAAAGTGGATTCCATTGTACCAATTTGATACATGAGCTTCCTCAGATTATCAAAGACTATAATTTAGCCACTCCATGCAAGGTGATACATGACTATGCTGATAAAATAGTCTTTCCAAGTAAAATCGTTCAGAATGGTTTTTTAGATACATTGATTAGAAAACCGAATGGCAAAGAATTAGTAAAGCCTCAAGGTATTTTCAATTTTGATATTTCTAAAGTCAAGAACTTTGAAAAAGGACAGCTTAGAAAGCATTTGAATCTTAGTCAAGACATCATCATAATCGGGGGAATTGGTTTTGCTGATGAAAGAAAAGGAATAGACTTATTTGTTGAACTGGCTAAAGTGCTACACGCTACTAAAAATGTTGTTTTTGTATGGATAGGTCCTATTAAAGCCGACCTTGTGAAAGGTTTAAAAAAGTACATTGCAGATAATGGACTAGATGATATAGTTCATTTTTTACCCTATCAAAATGACCTTAAAGCATTCAGTATCGACTTTGACATCTTTACCCTTACCTCAAGAGAAGATCCATTTCCAAGTGTTATCATCGAAAGTTTAGCCCTAGGCGTGCCCGTTGTTGCTTTTGATGAAGCAGGTGGATTTGTAGATCTGAACAAAGAGGAAGATATTTTGCAACTGGCAAATTATCTAGATCGCTCTGACATGACTGGTAAGATTGAAAGACTAATTGATGACAAGGAGCATTATGATGAAGTAGCTCAAAGAGGAATAAAGACCGCCTTGAGAGATTATCAATTTGACAATTACTGCTTTGGTCTTACTACTTTCAGTCGAGAAACAAAAAAAGTAAGCGTTGTTGTTCCAAATTATAATTACGCCGATGAACTAGAAGAGCGATTAGTTTCTATCTGGAATCAAACATATCCCGTTTTTGAAGTGATTGTATTGGATGACAAGTCTAGTGATAATAGCGTAGAGGTGATTAAAACCCTAGCTACTAAATATCGGCGGAGAATAAAATTGATAGTAAATGAGGAAAACTCGGGTTCCGTATTTTCACAGTGGGAAAAAGGAGTCCAAATGGCAAAAGGAGACTATGTTTGGATTGCGGAGGCAGATGATTCTGCAGATTTTCAATTTTTAGCTGAGTTGGTAAAATGTTTTGATGGAGATTCAATAGGTATTGCATATTGCCAATCTAAACAGATTGATGAAAAAGGAAATAATATTGCTAATGACTATCATTATTATATGGACCAAATTGATTCAAGCAAATGGCATTCGGATTATACGGCAAAGGGAGTTGAAGAAATACAAAATGGTATGAGTGTGAGGAATTCAATCCTAAATGTAAGCTCTGCAGTTTTTGACAAGCAAATTTTAAAAGATGTTTTAGAAGAAAATCTAGCGTTTGTTAAAGAGAAATTCAAAGTCGCTGGTGATTGGTATTTTTATGTTAAAATACTTGAAAATTCTAATCTCTCTTTTGTTTCTAAATCTTTAAACATACACAGAAGACATACAAAAAGTGTTACCTCAAAGCATAATCATTTAGATGAAATTTTATTTATCCAAGAATATATAAAGAAAAGTAATCCATTACCCAAAAATATCCTAAGTAGGATAAAAGAAGAAAATGAAAAACTAGAAAAATACTTTAATCAGGTTTAATAAAATCAATTATAAAAATAATGATAAAATATTCATTAACTATTCCACCAAAGTATATAGCGAAAGTTTCTCCAAACGATAGAATGTTCTATAGATTTGAAGATGAGGTTGAGACTATGACAAAATATTTTGGAGTAGGAATGTCCGCATTATCTATTATTAATACTGTTGCTTTAAATAGTGAAAAGGAGATAGAGAATATTCTTGATTTTCCCTGTGGACACGGAAGAGTCACACGATTTTTGAAGAGTGCCTTTGTCAATGCAGAGATTTATGGAAGCGATATTGATGAAGATGGATTAAGTTATTGTAAACAAGTGTTTAATGTAAATACTTTCAAAAGTAATCTTGACTATAGTTTGATAGAGGCTCCATCCGTTAAGTTTGACATAATTTGGGTAGGTTCTTTATTGACGCATATATCTGAAAAAGATGCAATAGATTTGTTTAAATTTCTTAGAAATTTATTAGATAAGACAGGGAGAATTATAATCACTTGTCATGGTCAAAATTTTATAAATCAACTATTAAAGAATCCTCACGGTCTTTCAGGTATGCAAGTTGAAAATTTTGTTAATAATTTTAAATCTAATAAATATGCTTTTGAATCTTGGAAAGAACATTCTAATGAATATACAAGGAATACAGACTATGGATTATCAGCTTGTAATAGAGATGCTTTTCAAAAACTTATCAATGACTTAGATCTTGAAATTGATAATTATTTATTAGAAGGATGGTGTAGCCATGATGTTTATATATTGAAAAAACCCAGCAAATGACACAAACGCAAAGTATCCAAAGTTTATTCCCTGATTTATTGGAGTTAAGGAATAATGATTTTTATGAAATTGAAAAACCAATTTTAATTTTTTGTATTACTCCGCGAACAGGTAGTACTGCATTATGCTCAATGATTAATAAAATACCAGACCTTGTATTTATTGACGAGTTCTTCAATCCGAGAGGACCGGTTCAAATGTATTCAAAAGAGAGAGATGCGCAAAATTTTAATGATTATTTAAAACAAATTTCAGATTTGCACGATAATCAATATTTTGGAATAAAAGTCTCATGGCTAGATTTTAAATTTTTCGCGAAAAAAAACATTTATAAGAAATTTTTTAAACAATGCAAATTTATTTATTTAGATCGATTTGAAATAGATAATCAAGCAATTTCATTGTTCCATTCCATAAAGTCAAAAAAATGGCATCATCATGCATTAAATCATGATGACAACTATGAAATTAATCTGGAAGATTTTGATTTAAATCATATAATTCGAATTATTAATAATATTCAAGCTGAGAAGAAAGATTGGCATCAATTCTTTTATGAAAATAATATTAATTACCTCCATTTACATTATGAATTTTATGTAGAAAACATGAACTCTGGCTTAGAGAAAGTTTTGAATTTTATTGGAATAAATCTTGATTCGGAAATTATAAATGCGATAACTCCTGATTACATAAAAAAGGAAAAAAAATTATATACAGAATTTTTAAATAAATTAAAATTTTATAGAAATGGTAAATACTATCTTGAACAAGAAATTTAAGCAATCTATTTTGATGTTTTCATTAAGTTTGTTTTTGTATTCATGTGGTACTTCAGAGAGTAAGAGCGACAAGTCTCATGCATCTGATACATCAGCTGAGAAACCTACAAAAAATATATTATCAGTTACTAAAAAAGGTCAAAATGTATTTAATATCGAAAGCAGTAAATCTGATTTTATAGGTATTAGAAAGATCGAAGGGAATAATTTTGTATTTAATTCAAGTAACAATAACCTTAGTTCAATTCCAGGATCTAAGGGTACTACGTATATTGATACGGATAATAATGGCGTTCTGCATATTGTGCGAAATAGTAATAATGTTAACTATCTCTATTACCAGGAATCTGACCAGATGAAAGTTATACAAGGGTCAAAAGGAGGGCAAAATTTCACCTTTGATAGAAATAATAATCTATATCTAGTAAGAAAGGATAAGGGGGTTAATTATGCTTATTCTAGGAAAAATAGTAAAATGGAATTAATTCCTGGCACAAGAGGAGTTGAATTGATAAAATTTGATAATAATAATAAACTTCACATTATAAGAAGAGATAAAGGCGTTAATTATGCTTATACAAAAGAAGGTGAAGATTTTAAAATAATTCCCAAAACAAGAGGTGCGAAAGATTTAGATTTCGACAATACTAACAATCTTATTCTGCTTAGATCAGATGGAAATGTATCATACATGTATATATTTAAGAAAGGAATTGAAAAAGTTATTCCAGGTACTCGAAATGTTCTTGATTTTGCAATAAACAATAAACAAAATAATTTAATTATATCTAGGCTTGATAATCCCTCTAAAGGTAATTTTTTATTTAAGCAAAATTCAGTAGGGGGATTTGATATTATTCCAGGAACAAATAATATTGCACAAGTAGCAATTAAGAAATAGAAAACTTAAACATTAAATTAATTCAATAAATTTATGTTAACAATTTATAAGGATATATTACAAGTCGCAGAGAAACAAGGTGATACGGAAAGTGCTTTAAAAATATTGAGATCGCTACCATTTCCTGATTTCGCATTTTTTATGATGACCATAAATAATCACTCTGGATTTCATGATAAACTTCCTCAAATGGCGCCTATCGCGGCTCAAAAAAGATGGACAGGGAAATCTGGTCTTGATCTCCTACAGACTTCAATTGATTTTGTTAAAGCAATAAATATTTTTCACTATGAAAGAGGATTGCGGTTTAATGAGTGTGAAAATGTATTAGATTTTGGTTTCGGATGGGGACGAATTATACGATTATTGTATTATTATTTTGATACTAATAATTTATATGGTGTCGATCCGCTCCAAGACTCACTTGATATTTGCAATGAATATAATTTAAAAGCAAATTTAGAGAAATCTGAATTTTTATTAAAATCACTGCCTTTTGACAGAAAATTTGACTTGATGTACGCTTTTTCTGTTTTTACACATCTTTCAGACAAGTCAGCTTCAAATGCTATGAACGTACTAAGGAAGTCAATAAGTAAAAAAGGATATTTGGTGGCTACTATCAGACCAGTTGAGTACTGGGATTTTGCAGTGAAGGCACAAATTATAAATGAAGATCAGCGAGATAAGCTTAAAAAAGAACACCGTGATAAAGGTTATGCTTTTTATTTACATGAATCACGACCTGAAGATAAGGGAGGTGCTACTTATGGTGATTCATCTTTTTCTCTTGAGTACATTGAAGAAAATTGGACAGATTGGAAGTTAGATAAAATTGATAGAAATATAAGTGATCCTTTTCAACTGGTTTGCTTTTTTAGTCCGAAGTAAAAATTCAATTTTAATTAATAGTAAAGTTAATGATATTTACAATTTCACTTTGTATTTATATTTTTACGTAATGTTATACTATTCTTCTATTTAAAGTACGTACGAATCACAGAAAATTTTTTCAGGAAATCTTCATGCATACCATACTAGGAGTAGTAATAGAAAATAGCCATATCAAATATTTGATAT
>JALZVK010000157.1 GCA_023301005.1 Saprospiraceae bacterium
AACTAATTTAAAATCATAGCGATGAATCAATTTTAAAATAATCAATTTCATTTCTGTCATTGCAAAATGTCTTCCGATACATTGTCGAGGTCCTGCACCAAATGGCATGTGTGCAAAGTTATGACGATGTTTTCTATTTTCCTTAGAAAATCTAGAAGGATCATATTCCGTTGGATTTTTCCAAATCTTATCCGACCTATGCAGCCCGTAAATAAAAGGAATCACACGAGTTCCTTTAGGAATTCGATAACCTTCCACTTCATCATCTTCTAGCGCAACTCTATCCGTAATCCATGAAGGCGGATAAAGTCGAAGACATTCATCTATAGTCTGATTTAAATATTCCATCATCATCAAATCCTTAAAATCAGGTTTTCTACCTTGCAGTAAATCTTCCGCTTCCTTTTTGATTTTAGCAATCGACTCAGGATTTTCATGAAGCAAATAAAAAATCCATGATAAAATATTAGAAGCAGTTTCATGACCCGCAACAAATAAAATCAAACTCTCTTCTTTGAGTTGTGCATCAGTCATTCCCATTTGAGTATCTGCATAACTACAACCCATCAACATTCCAAGCAAGTCATCTTCGAGTGGACGCTTTCTTCGATCTGCAATTATATCTAAGAGAATTTGATTATTAATATTCGCTACTTTTTCATAATGTTTCGTTTTTCCACTAAAGTTATACCATTTAATCAAACTCGGTAAGCGCACTAATTTTATAAAAAAATCTTGAAGCGTATCAAACCGTTGAGCAAAATCCTCAATCATATCTTTCGACATATCGTCACTATAAATCGCTTTTGACATCACTCTAAAAGTCATCGCTTTCATTTCCGTTGAAATATCTACAGTTAGATTTTTTGCTAACCGTTTATCCATTTCATCAAAATACAAATCAATTTCCTTATCCATCAAATCCACCAAAGCAGATATTTTTTTAGGACGAAAACCAGGAGCCATTAATTCTCTTTGTCGAGTATGTTCTTCCCCTGTAGCCAACAAAAGTCCTTTCCCAATAAATCGACCTAAGGCATCAGAGTGAGCGACAGGCTTTTCATAATTCGCCACATTCTTTCTTAAGATATGTTGAATGACATCAGGATTGACTGTCAAAATATTTACCTTACTATACCTCAAACTAAAAGTATAAGTGTCTCCATATTTTTCTAAATTCTCATTTAAAAAAGGAATAGGATTTTTGATAAATCTTTGAAGTCTAATAAGCGACCGATAGCGTGGTGAACGTGGAGGAAGGATATAATTATGTTCTGACATTTTTGTGTTAATTATTTTCTTATAAATGTTTTATACGGACTTGTAAGAGTATTGTTATCAAACAACTTGAGTATCTTTTTTTAATTGAGTCGCCCAAGTCGCAAAGCTCTTACAACTTTTCAAATAATAAATATATTCCGCTGTGAAATCTTCAGGAGCTAAGTACCAATCAATATGTTTTAAAGTGTAAGGTCTACAAGTTCTTAACGCAGGATGAGTAATAAGCACTTTTGAATTTCTACGATACATCGCAAATGTACTATCAATTTTTGCAATATAAACTTCATCATTTAACACCTCTGCTTTAGGTGCCCAATAATCAGATTCAAAATGTACAACCTTTGATTTCATTGGACTTTTGTCAGGTAGGTCATTAATTTCTAATGAAGTTCCGATATGATTATAGTTAGGATATTTATCCATCAAATTTGAAATATGACTAACTAGATCTTTTGGCGTATCAGAGAATGGCAGTAAGTCAGAATCTGTAATGATATATTTTTTGAATTCAGTTAATTTTTTCTCACCCAAGTATTCAGCACCTTTCCGCCAAGAGTTAAAATTCAAATATACAACTTGAACTAAAGGATGATTGATATTTTTATAATAATCCAAAAGTGGGGGATAAGTAGATAAATTATCGACAATAATAATAGACACTTTATCATCCAAACTCAATAGCCAATCAATTTGTTTTTCCAACAAATCAATCCTATTAAAATTATTGATAAGAACAGGAATCGAATCTTTGGGAAGCTTAGTGTAATCAGGTTCAATCGTATTAATCATAGTATGAATACTCCACAAAAAAAATCGTTTGTATTTATGGTAGCGATTCGTCAAACCTCTCCATTTATTTTGAAACCAATTCGATTGTTTTTTACCAGAATAGTCAATTACTTCTTCTGCCATATTATTTTTATTAATAGAATAGTAGTGAATTTTTAATTCACTAATCAAAAATTAATGAGAAGCATTTCTCATATTTTTAGAGATTTCTGAATATAGATTTTTTAATCCTTCTTCCAATAAAATATTGGGTTTTACATTCGTATATTCAAATAATTTTTCAGTACAACCTACACGTCTGTTTACTTTATAAGGATTTCTTTTGGCAGGAAATTTTAATAATTTAATTTCAGATTTCGACTTCGTAATTTCTTTAATCAATTTTGCTAATTCAATAACAGGAGTTTCAATTCCTCTTGAAATATTGAAAATACCATTGACTGAATTTTTATCAAGAAGAGCAATGATAGCTTTTGTAACATCATCGACGTGAGTGAAATCTCTAGTTTGAGAACCATCACCAAAAACCTCAATAGGTTTTTGTTGAATTGCTTTTTCAAAAAATATAGGAACAACCATTCTATTGTCTTGTCTCGTTCCATATACATTAAAAAATCTTAGAGAATTAGTTGAGATACCATTTTCCAAAGTTAAGCTATGAAGATATAATTCATTTAACCGCTTGGCGATAGCGTAAGCATTAATTAGTTGAAGTTCATTTTCTTCCTTATTAATACCATTATTTCCTTTACCATACACGGCACTTGAAGAAGCATAGATTATTTTTTCTACTCCATATTTTTTAGCAACTTTTCCAATATTCTGAGTACCAATCGTTTCAATTTCAATAGTATCAGATTTTTTCTCAATAACATTATCTACTCCAACTAATGCGGCAAAATGAATAATAGCATTGCAATCTTTAGCAGCACGATTAACTGTATTATAATCTCTAACATCACCTTCAATAAAATGAATATTTGGAATCTCCTTTGGACAAATTTTATTGCCTGAGGAACAATTATCTAAAACTGTAATTTCCCAATTTAACTTCAATAATGCATCAACAAGATGACTACCTATAAAACCTGCACCTCCTGTAATAAGGATTCTTCCGTTTTTCATAGTTTATTTTTAATCCAACTATTTATCTATACCAAGATTGGTATAACCTTTTAATTAATAAAAAAATTAGAATTTGGGATTTATAAATGCAATCGGTTTTAATCAAACTCAAAGCTATTAAGCACTAGCTTTTTTTTCCTTTAAAAATTTAAAATAAACCTTTAAAAAATAAAAAAAAGCCTTAATTATAGGCGATCCTAACGGAGAATATGAGTTTTATTTTTTTGTAAATACTCAGATAGAGATTCTTAAAAGAAATTATTTGACAGGGAAATTAGGATAAAAGAAATAGCAAAAATCTGAACTTATTTAATTCGCATTCCTTAATAGGAAATAACAAGCTTTATATATTAAAATTAAAAAAAAATATTCAAGTAGTCAAAAATGTAAAATATATTATTTAGTGAAATATGATTTACAATCAAATTTATTACACAAAATTACGCATATTATAAATGTTCTCTAACTCAACTTTTTTTATCATGGAAAAATTAAGTTAGAAGATTTAATTCGGTATAACATATTGTGATTAGCATGATTTATAAAATTATTATTAGTTTCGCCTCTTAAAAATTATACAATTTAGGAAAATAATAAATACACTATGAGTTGGATTAAAACAATTCCATTTGAAAAAGCAACAGGCAAGTTGCTTAAGATTTATCAAAAAGTCGCTGGTCCAAACAATAACGTTGACAATGTTTTGAAAATACATAGTCTTAGACCTCATAGCCTAGAAGGGCACATGAAGTTATATAAGAATGTATTGCATCATCATAACAATACGCTTCCAAAATGGTATTTAGAAAGTTTAGGAACTTATGTAAGTCACCTCAATGAATGTAACTACTGTGTACAACATCATGCAGAAGGTTTAAAAAGACTTTTAAAAGAAGAGAAAGAGAAATTTGAAAAAATAAAAAAAGGAATAGAAGAAGACCAACCTGTTTCAGGTTTTAATGAAAAAGAATTGAATGGCTTTGTTTATGCTAAAAAGCTAACGCTTAACCATAAAGATATTTCCCAAAAAGATATTGAAGAATTAAGAAGGTCAGGTTATGATGATGGAGAAATATTAGAAATCAATCAAGTCGTCAGTTATTTTAATTATGTAAACAGGACAGTCGTTGGATTGGGAGTAGATGTCGCAGGTGATGTTTTAGGTCTCTCTCCAAATGATAATAATGATCCAAATGATTGGAGTCATAAATAGGGAAGGAGAGTCAATTAAAAAAGCGTATCAAAATCATATATGTATACTTTTCAATCTATTAATTTACAGTTATTTATCTTAAAAATAAATGATTTAAGTTTTTTGAGTGCATAACAAATTGTCGTTTTATCCGAATTTTGATTCGTATAATTTTCTCATTTTGTAAAAAATGAAACTTGCCTGACGAAAGTCAGGTTCGAATAAATTAAAATTAGAGCCATGAATTTGCACGAATTTTCTCTATTCATTTTGTGATAATTCGTGTAAATTCGTGGCTCTAATTAAATTTTATCGAATTATTTTTTTTCAAAAAATCTAAAATCCCACATAACTATTCAAAATTCCACATAACTATTCAAAGTTAAACGACAATTTCTTACGTACCCCTAAATAGGAGTATAGTCTGCGCCATTTGATTTTTTTTTCAAAGAAGTGTCATCAAAAAAAGGACGTTTTATCCAGAATATAATTCCCCAACAAGCTCTAAGTAAAGTATAAGTCACACCTTCTTTTTTTTGTCCCAAGTCATATAGTTTTTTTTTCAAACATTAAATTTCTTTCTTATATTTGTTATTCCTTAACAAAGCTTCTATTCGTTTAGTTTTTTAGAAAAATAACTTAATAACCTTTTGAATCTAAACGTTAAATTAGTTCGTAAACCTATCTAAGAATTTCACCCCATTTTATAAGATTTTATCCAATTAGATTTCGCCACCTATGGATCATAACTATTATTGACTTTACAATTAAAAATAATATATGGTTTAGTTAGAATAGTTAAGACCTAAATACTATTTAAAATTATGAACAGAAAAATTACGTTTGCTTTTTCACTTTTTCTATTAGTCAGTTTCCTTTCTCCTCTCCAAGCACAGTTTGTAAATTTCGAAGATACTTGGAAAGAATTTTTAGCTAACAATAAGATTTCAAATATTAGCGATATGCCCAAACCTCAAAAAAGTCAACCTATTGATTATTTGAGATATTGCTTGATGGTTGCCAATACTCATTTCTGTAGTGGAGATATTGGTGATTCAGAAGCGATGATGGCTGAAGTAAAAAAAATGGGCGCAGCAGCATATAAACCAATTCAGGGTTATACCGAAAAACATGATGACTTAGCTGACAAAATAAAAGCTTATCATCAAGTGGAGTTGCTTTGGGGAAAGTTTTTAAAAAATAGAAATGTGAGTTTGGAGACTCTAGAAGAAACTGCAATTGCAAAGCAAGTTTGTGAAAAAGGAACGCTAGCTAAATATTTCTACATGGTCGCTTATGCTCATTATTGCCAAGGTGAAGTACAAGAGTCGAAAGGACATTTTGAAGGAAGAGTATTAAAGTTGGCAGAGCGAACTTCTCTTAAAGTAGAAGATATTAAAGGCTTAAGTGAAGAGGTGAAAACGATGAAAAAACTTTTTATTGATTTACCGAAATTAGGCGCAGCTTGGAAAGAATATAAAGACTCTGGAACTTCTCCAGGTTTTGATATTGAGTTGCCAGTTATTGAATGTTATGCGATTCCAAATATGAAGGAATATGTTTTGAGAGGACTTGCCGATGTATGTAATGAAGGTGATCCGATGCTTAGAAAAATTGAAAATTTAAAAGCTAACAATTCTCACTCTTTAGATAAAACACTAAAAGATGGAATCGCTGCATTGAAAAAAGAAGTCGATATTAATAATGGTGATGTTGCAGTATTGAATAAAGCATGGAAAGAATTTGTACCAACTGATACTTTAAAAAGAGCGATTGATTTCGGTTTTAAATATTGCTCTAAGGAGGCAGAGATACGAGCACATATCATAGATGGAATGATTAATTATTGTGAGAAAGGTCAAGAAGTGATTGACTTAATCGCTGAAATTCAAAAAGAACATACTCCAAAATTGGAACAAATTACTAAAGATAAATACGAAAGATTAAAAGGAAAAGTCGAAGAGTCAAATGATGATTTGACCAACTTAAATATTTTATGGAAAGAGTTTATTGAAAATAAAGATACTATTCTAGAAGCGTTTGATGTTGCCAATTATTACTGTGATAAAATTGCTCAAGTGAAATCTTGGACATTAAAAGGGCACATGGATCCTTGTCCTAGTGGACAAGGTTATTTAGATAAAATTGATCGATTAAAAACTTCTGCTAAGTTAGAATTTGATGAAGAGTTGGCGTGTAGAGTTTTACGATTACGCATCAAAGTTTGGGATTGTCGCTACTGGGAATTAGTGCGTCAAGCTCAAAAAGAAACACATGAAGAGCGAGAACGATTTGGACCAATCTCAGCTGGAATCATGAAGAAAGATTTGAATAGTGCAAAACAACCTTGTGAAACGAAAGTAAGATATTCACCACTTGGAAAGATTGGAATCAAGTATATCATTTCCACTTATTTATGTCAAGACATTGATTTGGCAAAAATGGGTGACCCTGAATATTATAAGAAAATTGCTACTTGGGTAGATACAGAAGTTTTAGCAAAATACTGCGAAGCAGATTTAAGATGTAAAGAAGAATTTTTTATTTACCTCGAAGGTCATTCTGATGGAAATGCTTTCCGTGGTGCTCGATATAAAAAGTCTTTAGACATTCCTGCGGGAACTGCTTATACTCATTTCTTAGATGGAGTGGCTACTCAAAAAGTGACTGAAAAAGAAATCACCAATTCTCTTAAAAGCAATATGGAACTCGGAATTGCAAGAGCTTGGACGGTAAAAAGTCAATTAGATTTTATGGGTGTTCCAATTTCGATAGGAGCGTGGGAACATCCAAAACATGAAAAAGGTGGAGAATACCGTAAGATTGAAATCGAATTAAATATGACTAATCTGCTTTTAGATTTTTATGAAAAAAGATTAAAAGAATTATTAGAAGCGTCAGGAATAGGTGAACGACCTGAAGAATGTTAATAAATAAGTAGTGAATATTTAATTCTTATTTTAAACTACTTTTATATTGTGGTGATAATTGCTTAAGCAATTA
>JALZVK010000158.1 GCA_023301005.1 Saprospiraceae bacterium
AAGTCTAAATCACCACTTGTGATAGTTACAGTACCATCGGAAAATTTTTCTTCAGCATCATCGGCACTACTAATTATTTGACTACAAACAATAGTATTTGAAACACCAGCACAAAGATTTGATCTTCCTGGCGAACCATAAATAAAGTCAGCACGTAAATCATTCGATGCTTTCCAAACAGGTGCAATCGCATTATCTAATGAAGGGTCAATGAGTGCTAAAGTTGGTCCATCTCCATCAGCTGCTGTGGGCCAAGGTGCTTTGTCATTATAAATGACATAATCTACAAGACATTTTTTATTATTAAAAAGAGAAATTCGCTCTCCTTTATTACTCAATGAAAACGGAATATTTCCAATAAATTTTGCTGCCTGTACATTTGGAAAAGCACTACTAAATGATGCGCTATCTTCTACTAATACCAAATACTCATTCGCAGGAATAGTTGTTCCAGTTGGAATGATAAATTGATTGTTGTTATCATATAATGTCCAGTCTGATATATTTATAGCATTAGCAGTTGGATTATATAATTCGATCCAATCTCCTGAATCTAAAACATCATTGTTAGAGTTATAATTGATTTCATTAATCACGATTGAAGTATTTGCTTGAGCACAAGTACGAGAATTTTCAGCCTTAGGTGTTCCATCCATATTATCAGATCGAAACCAATTAATAGGATTATCATTATTAAAAGATGGATGTAATAATTCGAGAGAATATCCACTACTATCAGGAGCTTCATCCCAAGGGTTGGAATTATAATAGTGAACACTATCAATGATATTTCCAAAAGGGTCAGATAGGATTATCTTTTCTCCATCATTTTCTAATTTACCAGAAAAAACACCGTCAGGTGTAAATCCATATCTAGATTCAAACCAATTAATATCTTCAGCTAAAACTATAAAATCATTGGGCTGAATAATAGTTCCTACTTCAAATTTGTAATCTATCCCATCCGTAAATATAGCATCTGTAAGATGAATTGGAGATGTACCAGTATTTTTCAATTCTATAAATTCGAAATTTTTTCCACCAATGTTATCGGATGCGATTACTGAGTCTTTGGGAAAATAGTGAATTTCATTAATAACTAAATCAGAATAACTTTGTAAAGTGAAAAATATAGCTTCCTGCTTTGCTCCCCAATCGCTATTTACTAAAACTCTTGCAATTACTTTGGTTACGTTAGTGAGAGAAATTGAACCATTATAAGGTATAGCAGATGGAGAAATTCCTCCTCCTGATAATCGTGGATCTGTACCATCTAAGGTATAATAAATAGAACCTTCATTATTAGGATTAGTGATACTTAAATTAAAATTATTAGAAATCAATCCGCCATCTTGACTAAAAATAGGAGGTCGTGTAAACTCACTATCTATCCATTCACATCTAGCTTGTAACCATATTTTTAACTCAGTTATTTCTTCATCAAATCCGCCATACCTAAAAGAATAATCAAATCTAGATGTAGCTTCTAATGGAACTCCTGCGAGGCTATCAGCAAGAGCATTTAAATTAGCAGTACTTAACTCATTCTTTCTCAAATGATACCATCTATCGAAATATGCAGTTTCAAAATTTTTATCTTTAAATACTTTATTCCACCAACCGAAAGTTCTATAATAACTCCAGCCTTCTGGATTATCATCTCTAGAATCAGTAGAATTTAAAGCACGGTCATTATCCCACAAAGGTCCAAATTTGATTTTGCCTTCTCTTTCTTTATGAAAATAAGTACTCAATCGAAGCATATCAACCTCATGCGCCATTGCCTTTATTAAGTGATAATCAATCCAATTATCTGTATCAATATATTTAGTATATCCATCAACAGGATCTAGCCAATTAGGACTATTTAACACTTGATCGAATTCGGTAATATATCCTCTTATATAATCTTGTTGTTGCTGGGTTATATTTATATATTTTGGATAAACATGATTAATATCTCCTTGAGAAGGGGATGACCATCTAATTTGACCTTCAAAACTTCTGTCAATTGAAAGCATGTAACCACCTGTAATGTCAGGTTCAGTATTATCAGTAATATCTAATTTTTTTACATCTGTTCTATATTCTCCTCGCTTTACTTTTTCTATTAATATGTATATTCCTCTATATTCATCATTGATAAACATTTCTACATACTTAGTTCGAGGAGCATTAATCCCTATTCTACGACCTAAGGTATAAACAAAAGGATTATTGATTAAAGCTCGATCAAATTGTCCTGGAGCATATAACACCCAATCAGATTCTGCTGGAAACCCAAGTAGTGAAACATCTAAATCCTCTTGGTTACTATCCCATGTTTCCATACTGTATTGTTTTCGTGGGAACGCCGCAGAACTACTTCCTCTGATTTTATAACCCATTGGTCCGACAAAACTTGGTGTATCAGTTATAGTGGCTCTTTGTGTTACAGAGTCAACATCGATAATTGTTATCTCAGAAATTTGATGTCCGCTGGCAACAATTCCTCCAGTATGAGTAATTAATATTATTGGTAAGTCAGAATTAAAATCTACTTGTGCATAACCCCAATAAAAATGAGTTATCATGATTATAGTAATAAGGGAGTATTTTATTTTTTTATGTAAGTTTCTCATTATAAAAAATTGTTCTAATATCGAATACTCGGTTGCCCGACTTTCGATTTGTTATTTTGCCAAAGGTTAAAATCTATACTGTTGATGATTCCATTTCCATCACCATCAATATTTAAATATTGATTCAAAGCTGCGCTTTGTATTTTCCAT
>JALZVK010000159.1 GCA_023301005.1 Saprospiraceae bacterium
TTAGTGAACCTTCTGCGTGTTTTTATTTCCATTTTTTCCTCCGATTAAGAGGTAGTCTTCAAATGGGGGTCACAAACATTTTTATAAAGCACTACAGCTTGTTGCATTGGGCCAGTTCTTTTCAATTTCGGTTGTTCGTTCTTTAAAAGACGGATGAGTTGATAAATAGTCTAAAAACTTATTCTCTTTTTCAATAGAATCTTTAGTATAAAAATCATTTAGCTTTTCAATAGACTCAGTAAAACATTTTATAGAAAGACCTTTTTCATGTAATTGTGCAACTGCATACTTATCTGACTCAGTCTCAAAGCCTTTAGAGAAACTTCGTGAATAGAAAATAGCACCGATATTAAGAATATGTTCAACACCAGAGTTTAAATCATTAAAATAAAACATCGCAATAAAACTAAAAAATGAATCTTGAATAAGCTGAGTCAATACGTGCTTATTTTTGATATGACCAATCTCATGTAAAAGGACAGCAATTACATGCTCATCACTTGGAAGAAGTTCAATAAGTTCATCTGTAATCACAATAGTGTCATGAACTAGAGCGATTGCATTTGCTTTAAGATCATTGCCCTTTCGAAATAAAATATTATAACGATCAATACCCAACTCTTTAAACTTGTTGATTAAAGCCGATTTCTGTTCTTCTTTCAGTTCACTTTTTGAGAATAGGATCCCATCAAATTGACTCATAGTAACTTCATCAATTTTCTTTGCTACAGTAGAAGGGACAAAACGAGAGAGCCCTCGACTCATTTTAGGGATACCAAATTTCATCATCACAAAACTAAATGCAAAAAAAAGGACTAGTACACCAAGAAAAAGATTTTTCTTGGTTTCTATAAAATAAGGGCTAAAAGAGCTTATCAAATTATTTTTTTCTAGGTAATTAACAAGCCCATCTTTTTGATAACACTCAATCCGCTCACCAGATGTAAATGTAAGTATTAACGGTGAATTTGGCATTGGTGTACTGATAGTCATATCGTTTAGTGAGAATGTAAACTGCCCATCGTTCGTTTCAACAATTAGTGTCTCTTTTGAAAAACGTAAATCTGCTTTATGCTTTCTAGATGACCCTTTAAAATAGATTGAACTATCGCTAAATGTCATAGCCCAATTTCAAAATCAAAATCTAATGCATCAGAAATTTCATCAGCAACAGCTGATTCCTGTTCATTCACATCAGCAGTAAACTGGTCAAAATCAGTGATATTAATTAGCTTATTCTCTATAACATATTTTCGTAACCTCACCTTAGCCCGTGGGTAGAATAAACCGAGAGTCATTAACGTTCCTAGCATATTCACAAATGAAATTTCAAAATGCCTTCTTGTTGTCACATTACTTTTCGTTTCATAATCTCCAAAAAGTAAACGATTCCAAATATAGTTGATAATCGTTGTTGTCATTAATGATGTCAAAAGAACTAAACCTAAAAAAAAGAAAATACCTATGGCCACAAATCCAACTGTTGACTTAAGTAGAGTTCCAATTACAACAAGCACCATATAAGCAATGAAAAATCCTATATACGAAAAAATCACTCTATTGAAAACATGAGAACGAAAGGTTTTATAATCTGATTCGAAACTAACTTTTGTGTTTCCAAAGTAGATATTATTATAAATAAATTGCAGAAGCTTATGATAGAATTGAGGGAGTAGAATAAGAAAAGCGATGAAATTTAATAATCCTGCAATCCCAACAATGACCATCACTGATGTGTTATTATCAACTTTGTCAGCTGGATTAAATCCTATAAAGTATAGAGCAATCGACTGAAGAGAAGATATAACAATAAAAAATGTTAAGTATTTAAAATAAATACTATAGCCATCTTTAATAAGGCCCCGAAAAGAAAAGCGAATATTTCTATAACTAGTGTTATTTAACTTAAAACGTAGAGACTTGATAAAAACCCAAGGAAATACTAAAAAAACAGTAATAGATGCAATCAAAGCCAATAACATATGAAACTTTGAAAGAGAAAAGTACAGTAGACCAAGAACGACCATGATAATTCGGCCTTTTAAAATGGCCATAGGATCACCATGAAAATCAAAACGTGATCCCATGAGCTCAGTGGAATTATTAAAGAATTTAATAGTTCTGACTTTTGCCCAAGCTCCATAAATACCGAAGGTCACAATTGTGAGAAAGGTATTAACAATCCATATTTTAAAAAAGCTCGCACCTTCACCATGAAATTTAGGTGACACGAATTCTGCTGCCTGTTCTTCTAATTCAGTCATCTTTATCCTTGTTTTCATTTATTATAGGATAATGAGACATAAATAATGGTCAAAGCATATTTTTCCTTAAAGAATAAGGAGTTCCTGAGCAGATTTAATGGCTACTCAGTATAGATATTTTCTTGAGATAAGATCTTGCAGTCAGATTCATTTGTTGTATAAACTTCATCAATTCCATATCCACCAAACTGCTCGCTAGAGACCTCATAGACTCTCACAGAGCTATTATTCTTAGTTGTGATTTTGTATGAATTGCCTACAGAAACGAAGTCATTATCTTGCATCTCAAACTCATAGTACTCTCTGATATTACTTTCACAAAGGTTTGCGAAGGCACTTGAGCCAAACACTAGAGTTATAAGTAAA
Organism: Saprospiraceae bacterium; assembly: GCA_023301005.1. Classification (GTDB taxonomy): domain Bacteria; phylum Bacteroidota; class Bacteroidia; order Chitinophagales; family Saprospiraceae; genus CAJQQY01. The sequence continues at coordinate 2,631 of JALZVK010000159.1, forward strand.
ATTGTTTTCATAATCATCCTTTTTTAGTTTCAAAGAACTTATACAAACAAAAATTGAAAAGCGAAGATAATTTGGAGATATTACCTAGTCTAAAATAAGATTAAGCATCTTCAAAAAAATTTGAATCAAGGCCAAAGCTTTGTAAAGTCTTAAATCCTGAGGGTACAAGCCCTGTGAAGAACATTCCACCATCTTGAGTGCTCACTACATCCTGCAAGAGAATTCGATCACCTTCCATTCCAGTCAACTCCGTAATAGCCCAAAGAGACCTTTCACCATTGCGATCCTTTTTTAAATGAATCACATAATCAAGTGCATCAACGACTTGTCGTCTAACAACATTGACAGGGATATCATGACCGGCAAAAAGAAAAAGGCTTTCGAGACGACTTAAGGCTTCCTTAGTACTACTGGCATGTATGGTCGCTAAGCTTCCATCATGTCCAGTGTTCATTGCCTGAAGTAGATCAAAAGCTTCAGCTCCTCTCACTTCTCCGATAATTATTTGGTCAGGCCTCATCCTTAGAGAATTCTTTAACAAGTCTCGACATTTTAATTCTCTATTCCCACCATAAGTTAAATGCACACAATTGGAATTTGCCACTTGGATTTCTCTGGCATCCTCAATGGTGATGACTCGATTCAGAGGATTAATTTCATTAGCAAGAAGGTTAAGAAAAGTCGTTTTACCTGAGTTTGTTGAACCACTAATTAGAATATTAGATCTTGAATGAACAAGTGACTTTAAAAACAACGTCATTTTGGGAGTCATACCAAAAATTCCTGGTGATCCATCAAAGCTTTTAAATTGAGGGAGAAACTTTCGAATAGTGACCACGGGGCTTTGACCAGAGTACTTCTCAGAGATAATATTGATTCGACTTCCATCAGGAAGATTCCCATCAAAAGTTTCATAAAATAATTCAGACTTATTAAAATTCAGAACATCTTGAATGAAGCGTTCAAGATGAATAGACTCAACTTTCGCATCTAGTGCAATAAGCGTCCCCTTCTTCTCAATAAAAAACTTAGACGAGTTATTAATCATAATCTCTGTAATATCATGATGATCTTTTAGCTTAAAAAGAATATTCCAGACAGCATTTTGGGATGCAAGTTGTTCTAAATTCATAATTTCCTAAACATAATTATAATGAAAAATCTGACTATCAGCAATTGAGTTTGAGTACTTTATAAAATTAAGAGAAACTCTTTTTTTACTCTTTTTATCCATCTCACTCCATAAAGAATCAAATGAGATATTATCGTTCGAGAATCTCTCTTTAACTATGTCTTCGCCGTAATATGCCAAGAACTGATCAACTAAAATAATAAGAAAGTCGACTCTATCATAAGAGCTACTACCATTAGAAATGATATTAATTACTTTTGGTAAATGATGAGAAAAAGATTCGATTTCACGACCCTCAATACGCTTATAGTTCTCTTTAAGTAAGTTTTGATAAAACATAAAAAGAAAAGGTCTATTGGATTGTCTCAATCCTGTTGAAATTTCAATTTTTTCATACTCAAGCAATTCTTTAATTTCAGATGGGTCATAATGGGTTGGGTAGCAATTATAACGTTCTTTATAAATATAAATAAAAGACCAAATCATTCGAAACTTGGACCACTTGAATTTGTCTAAAATATCATTAATGGTTTGAGCTTCACCAAAGCTATTTTTAATTAAGTTAGTCATTGTCATCTTAGTAAATGGATGACTATAAATTAGTTCTAAAACTTCCGAGTTATACGTTCGTGAATTCTGATCGATTTCTACAAGACACTTAAGAAAAACATCTGGAATTGGAATATAATCATAAAAAAAAGAAATGATAGATCGGAAGAG
>JALZVK010000160.1 GCA_023301005.1 Saprospiraceae bacterium
AAAATTAAGTTTTACCTTAGATAAAAATAAAAAATTATAACAATGATATTACGTATTACATTTTTCCTTTTAATTACTATTTCTCTTCAAGCGCAAACTATAGAACCGAACAAAGTAGGCGAAGAATTAGTAACTGCATTACAGCAAAATTATTCGCCGAGTGGCACTATTGGTTATGGTCCCGCAAGAGATACTTTATATTCAGCAATAGATAATGATGGATTAGAACTGTCAGGAGTTTATACTGATTTCACGGTAACACTTGACCCAACGATGGACCCAAGTATTTCAGCTTTTCAAAATGGACAAGGTATCAATGCCGAGCATGTTTACCCACAATCGAAAGGTGCAGGGAATGAACCACAGAGAAGTGATATGCATAATATTTTCCCTTCAAAAGTAAATGTAAACGAAGCAAGGTCAGCTTGTGAATTTGGAGAGATAGATGATTCAGATACAGATAGATGGTTTTTCTTAACGACCCTAAGTACGAATATTCCAGCAACTGAAATTGAAAAATATAGTGAAAAAGATGATAATGATTGTTTCTTTGAACCTCGTGAAGAAGTGAAAGGAGATATAGCGAGAGCGATGTTTTATTTTTATACGATATATCAATCGGCAGCAAATGGAGCTGACCCTAATTTTTTTGCAGCTCAAAAAATGACATTGCTTCAATGGCATTTGGCAGATCCTGTTACTCAAAAAGAAATTACTCGTGATAGTCTAATTGCATCGCATCAAGGGAATAGTAATCCTTTTATTTTGGATGTGACTTTGGCAGAACGTGCTTATTGCTTTACTAATTCAGTTGATGATTTGGAGGAAGAAAGTTGGGTGGCAATTTCTACTAATGTTTTACAAAATGAATTCACAATTTTCTCAGAAAGAGAAAACGGGAAAGTATTGTTATATGATGGTGTAGGAAGATTGATTAAAAGAGATAATTTGAATTATGAGGTGAATTGGAATGTAGGAAATTTGCCGAAGGGTAATTATGTATTGCAAGTGAGTTCTGAAAATTCTGTGAAGGTGTTTCAGTTGTTTAAAACTTTTTAATTTTTTTTTACCGCAGAGTTAAAAAAGAGTTTGGCGCAGAGTTACACAGAGTTTTTATTTTTGTTTAGTAAACTCTGCGCCAAACTCCTTTTAAACTCTGCGGTGAAAAAAATATAGTAATCAATGTCAGAAAATAAAACACAACCATACTGCTTAATGCCTTGGATACATTTGCATACAGGCAATAATGGAATCGCCAAAGCTTGTTGTGTAGCAAATATTCATCTCGGAAATATCAACGAACAATCCTTAGATGAAATATGGAATGGAGCACCTATTCAAAATCTTAGAGCCAAATTTATAAAAGGAGAAAAAGATAAACGTTGCGCTACTTGTTACAAACTCGAAGCAGCAGGAGGTAAAAGTATTCGACAAGAAACCTTTGAAAAATTTCCTCATATAAAAGTCGAACCTTCCGTCACTCCCTTACCTATATATTTTGATATACGATTTTCAAATGTCTGTAATTTTCGATGTCGAACTTGTTGGCATGGAGCAAGTTCCAAATGGTTTTTGGATGCCAAAGAACTTGGGAATAATATTGGCGAAAAAGCAATTATTCAAAATATTGATGATTTTGATTTGTTTTTAGAAAAAAGCGGGAAAGCATTGTTAGGAGCAGAAGAGATTTATTTTGCAGGAGGCGAACCATTGGCGACGGAAGAACATTATTTGTTATTGCAATGGTTGATAGATCATAAAGTGACAAATGTTCGATTGAGATATAATACGAATTTTTCGATGTTGAAATTCCGTAAGTATAATGTTATAAAAATGTGGGAAGCATTTCCAGAAGTTGAAATTTTAGGAAGTATAGATGGAGTAGGAGCGTTAGGAGAATATATTAGAAAGGAAATGTCATGGAATAAAATTTTAGAAAATAGAAAAAAGATTGCGACTTTGTCGCATGTTCAATTTAAAATATCACCTACCGTTTCGGTTTTTAATATTCGACATTTACCAAAATTATATCAAGAATGTTTAGAACTGGAAATGATTACACCCGAAGATATTTACATCAATATATTAGAACGACCTTACCATTATAATGTCAAATGCTTACCTGAATCTTATAAAGCAATCGTTCAAAAAGAGTATCAATTATTTTTTGATTGGCTAGAAAAAAATCAAATATCTGAAAAGGTCAAAAATGTATTTGTTGAATGTTTGGATTATATGCTCTCCGAAAATATCAATCCTAAGTATTGGGAAAAATTTAAAGTAGAAACTTCCTTCCTCGATAATCTAAGAAAAGAAAATATATTTAATTTTATCATATTTGATAAATAGATTATTATTCTACAAGTCTATTATAGAAAGTGGAATAAAATTTGAGTTTAATATGATTAAGATTGTTACTTTGTTTTTAATACATATAAAGCATTGATAATCAATCTTTTAGTTGTTTTCCTCCCAACTTTATCATTAGACATTACCTATATTAATTTGAAAAACAATAAAGAGAATGGAAAAGAAATTAAATTGTATCCTACTAATAGACGATGATTATGGTACTAATTTATACCATAAAATGGTAATTGAAGATACAGATTGTACGCACAAAATAATTATTAAAAATAGTGCGATTGATGCTTTAGAATATTTTAAAACGCCATTTGATGAAGAGAATCCAAGACCTAATTTAGTATTTTTAGATATTAATATGCCAAAAATGACAGGTTGGGAATTCTTAGAAGAATACTCAAAATTGTCTAAAGAGCAGCACGCTGAAAATATTATAGTCATGCTTTCTACTTCATCTCATCCTGATGATTTGAAAAGAGCAGAAGACAATGATTTTATAAAAGAGTATAGAGGCAAACCACTTTCAGAAGAAATTATTAGAGAATTGATTGCAAAATATTGGCCGAATAAGGTAGAAGCATAATTACCTTTTTAGTCAGATTTGGAAAAGCAGTATGAGCACGTTTGTGTTGATACTGCTTTTTTATTGCTTAAATTTTTATCTAAAACACTAGCATCGCTAGCGACTTTGCTCCGCAAGGTGCTAAGATTGTTTAGTAAAGAGTTAGCTAACATAACACCTTGCGGATCAGATGCACTAGCGGATTTACTTTTAATTCTTTACTTTTGCTTTTTTCAAATCAACCAATTCAAAAAATTATAATAAAAATATGTCCAAGCAAAAAGTCATCATCATAGGAGGCGGTTCAGCAGGCTTAATGGCTGCGGATCGATTATGCGATGATTATGAAGTAGCGATATATGAAAAAGGAAAAACGGTGGGACGAAAATTTTTAGTAGCAGGGAATGGTGGATTTAATTTGACGAATCAAGCTACGGATGAAAATTTAATTAATCAATATACACCAAAAAAATTTCTTGTAAATACATTGTTAGAAAATGATTCTGCAAAAATGAGGACATGGTTGGAAGGTTTAGAAATTCCAACTTTTGTAGGAACTAGTGGAAGAGTATTTCCCGAAAAAGGAATCAAACCGATTCATGTTTTAAAAAAAATAAAAGATAGACTTTTGGAAAAAGGTGTTCAGTTTTATTTTCATTCGGAGTTTGTAGCCTTTGATGAAAAATGTAAGGTCATTGTTAGGAATGAAAAAGAAACCATGACTTTGGAGGCTGATTATTTTGTTTTTGCTTTGGGTGGAGCTTCATGGTCAGTTACTGGTTCTGATGGGAAATGGACTGCTGCATTTGAAAAAATGGGCATTAAAATTCAACCTTTTCAATCTTCTAATTGCGGTCTTAATATTAATTGGAAAAAAGAAATAACTGATTTTCATTCAGGTAAACCTTTGAAGAATATTAAAGTTGCTATTGATGATTTTGAAGTGAAAGGAGAAGCCTTGATTACTGATTATGGATTGGAAGGAAATGCGATTTATCCAATTGCTCCTAAGGTGAGAAATCATTTAAATAAAAATAAAAAACCAGTTTTAAATATTGATTTAAAACCATTGAATACGAAGGAACAACTTTTAGAAAAGATAAAAAACAAAACGCCTAAAACTAAAATATTCGCAAAAGCATTGAACTTGAATAGTACGGAAATAGCATTGATGAAATCTTTTTCAGATAAAGATAATTTTCTTGAACCGCCTGTGTTTATTGATGTAGTAAAACATTTACGAATTCCAATTCAATCGCTTCGACCTATTGAAGAAGCTATTTCGACAGTAGGAGGAATTGACTTAACTGAAGTCAATTCAAATTTTTCTTTAAAGAAATATCCTAAAATATTTGTAGTGGGAGAGATGTTAGATTGGGATGCGCCAACGGGTGGTTTTTTGTTGCAAGGTTGTTTTTCGATGGCGCAGTTATTAATTGAAAATTGAAAATGAAAAATTGAAAATTATGATTCTTGTTTGGTAACAACTAAAGTGAAGCTATTTCTATTTTTTAATTTTTTCTAAAATTTCTTGAGGTTTTAAATAGGTGAAATTCTTAAATGCTTTGTACTCATCTGATGCAGCAGAATCTTCTAAGATATAATGATAAGCATCATGTAGCTTTTTTCCTAAACCTCTATTCAAAGTAATATTATCAATTCTTCTTTCGTAATTTCTGATAGTATGTGCATTGATATAAAAACTTCCAATAAGAATTAATTGTCCCAAACTCTTCTTTTCGAAATCCAAGATGTGCGCTAACTCATGACCCAATATTCCAATCTGACCTTCCTCAGGTAAATCCTCAAAAGGAACTTCACAGTCTGAATCATTATTAAAAACTACCTCGTATTTTCTTTCAAAATTTAAATTAAAAAAACTAGAAACAATTGGTCGTGCTGCCATAGTTGTTCCAATTGATTTTTCACGAAATTCTATATGAATATTTTCTAACTCAGGATAGTAAGAAAGTGCTTTTAGACAATGCGATTTATATTTAGAAATAAAAACTTTGTTATTTTCAAAATTGAGATGAGTAGCCTTGACAGGCTGCATATTGATTTCTTTTTTTAAAAAGAATAAATACTTTCTAGGAATAAATAGACTGGCTAGTATTAATAAAGTGATTAATGCTTTTAACATGGGACTCATTTTTTTTCATTCAAAATAAAAGGGAGGAATGGGCAGAATACTTACTTTTTAAAAGTATTATTGCTAGAGTGGAAGGGAACTCATTCGTACTTTTTATAATACTAAAAGCTTGCCTTTTTTGAGGTTTTAGAGAAAAATCGTATTATTTTTATTGCCTTTTTTATAAACAAAATTCAACATGGTAGAAGAAAGATATTTATTCCCCAACTGGGAAATAGGAGAGAAGCTAACTTATCAAATTACCAAAATCGAAACCTTCGATTACTCAGGTAGCAAGACGCCTCCTTTTGAAAGAAGTTTTCCTTTGGAATTAACATTGATGGAGGATAATATAATTGAAGCGTATTATCCTAAAAGTATTTTGAGTGCGATAAAATTATTGAATGTAGCCGAGCCATTTTTTTCAAAAATTAGTACGGTGCAAACTAACTCTATATATTATGAAGTGGATGAAAATTTTCAATTTCTTGATTTAAAAAATATTGATGATTTATTGAATAGTCTGACTGACATTAAAAATCAAATTGAACCGCTGATTAAAGATGACGAAGATGATGTATTATTCAATTTGGAATGGTTGATAGATTTGCCGAATAAAGCTGCAGAATATTTTAGATCAGAACTAGAGACGATGCATGATTTTTATGGGACTGTTATTCGAGATGGCTACTATGTTGATTTGATAAAACCACCCTCTAAGACTAAAGCGATTGGAAAAAAATTATTAGGGATGGTCAATTTAAATTTTGGTAAAATACATCTAGTTCAAATTGATTTTATCAATGATGATATTTACCAAATTGAATTGCTAAAAGGTCAAGATACTGTTTCAACAAAAACTCGCCAAGACTTCGAAGCGATGAAAGAAGAGTTTATTGCGAATGAATTTGAAATAAGGAAGTACAATGATATTACTTTGCATCATCAAAAATATTTTTACGATGCGGAACATTTTATTTTAAAAAAATATGAATATACCATGTTCATTGATACACCTAAAATGAGGAAAGATATTTACACAAAAATAGAATTGAAATCATTTCAATAAAAAACAAAGGCAGTTGGGATTATAAAATCCGCAACTGCCTATGAGTAGATTTTTGAACTCACCCTTTTTATGATTCATCTACTCAGGATTATCAAATAGGCTCTCATTCCTATTCAATAGAATTACAGTAAAGTCAATTTTACTACTCAAATGATGAGTCATAAAGTTGCTTTCTGAATAGGCGTCTGTATGAAGACATGTGTTAATTTGTTTCTTCTCTTTTAAGAAGTTCTAGAAACTAGGTAATATCAGAAGGGTGAAAAATTAGGTGTTATCTAAAGAAAGTTTTTGTGTTATTTATCTAAGGTGTGTGGGTATGTGTTATTCGTATTATTAAGACATTTGACTTATAAGAAAGTCACTATGTTTCAAGAGCGTATTTTATATTTTAATTCAAATATGTATAACTAACTAACTAACTAACTAACTAACTAACTAACTAACTAATTGTTAGTTGTTTGACCTATTTATATGAAATAAAAAAATCCCCGATTTTTTATAAAAACCGAGGATTTACCTGCATCCAATATAATTTAATTAATTTTAATCTCTAACTTTTACAAATCTTTGCGATTTGTTTCTAGAAGAAATTTGAGGAATGTAAATGGTATAGATTCCTCTTTTTAAGGTATTGTTTTATAAAAAAGAAATAGTTATTCAGCATTGATTTGCGTCAATAGTTACAAAAAGAATGTACTAAGTAGTTAGACAAGAGAAAAAGATATTCTTATAACTACACGGTTTCTTTTGTCCAACTATTAAATATTTGTTTTTGGAAAAGTAATTTAGTTTTAATTTTTTGTTGATAAGCCTGATTTCTTTAGTAATATCATCTTCTTGATATAAAAGTAAATGAAGTATGTTCTAAACCAAAACACATTAATTTAATATTTCCAATAAAAAATAGTTGTAAAATGAGAACAACCTTAATAAAATCTTTGATTTTATTAAGGTTGTTTGATTTGTAAATCCAAAAAAAAGAAGCATTTTTTTAATAAATTGCCTTTAGTTTTTTTAGCAATTTCATCATTTTGATATTGATAGAAGGTGAGATATTAAAGAAATGACCATTAATAGAAATCCAATCTTTTTCTTTTTGAATATCTTTTAGGTCTGCGTAAAAGACTTGTTGAGCATTTTCAAAATGAGCTTTCCAATACAATCCTTTTTCAGTCATGGCAAAACCTTCTTTGCAAGAACCGAAAACAGTTTGGTCAGCTATCAATATTATTTTTTCATCCTTATCAGGAAATAAAAATGCTTGACTTGCATTTTTTAATTTTTTGATAGGCATGATAATAAAGTCGGTATAGTAAGTTTCGTTTTCTTTTTCCAAATTTAAATAATCCAAAATCATTTTTTGCAAATTAAATTCTCCTTGCTTCGCAGTATGATAAGAAAGGATTTTTTCAGACAACTCCACTTCGTTTAAATCTTTACAATAGTATATGATAAAATGGTCGAGTAGATTATTGAAATTTTTATCTAAATGAAAATCTACCTTTTGATAAATTGCTCCATTTTGTTTAGCATGAATGGAATACACTTCTTCCGCTAATTGATTCACTCTTAGTTCAAATGTTTTTTTAAATTCTGATTCTTGAAAACGTTCAGCATATTTAGAATAAGAATTAGCATCATGTTCTTCCGAGATTCTATTTTTAAATTCTCTAAAAAAATGACTTTTGATTTTTGGAGCAAGGGAAGAAGTTTCTTTAAAATCTAAAGAATATTTGACTTGATATTTTTGTGTACTTCTTTTGCTATCAGAAAAGGAATGACCGCATAAGTAGCAAATCTTATTATTGTTAGGATTGGTACTTTTACAATTTTCGCAATTAATAAAAGATTGGATAACCTTACCACCACAGGAATGGCAAAAGCGTGTGCCTTCCATGATTTCAATATTACAATGATTGCATTTCTTCATAATCGATGCGAAAATAGTAAAAAAGAGGTAATTAAAATTTTACAGGTTTATTTAGAGGTACAACATAAAAGTTTTTCTAAACTCTTACAAGATGTGAATAATATTAATAACTCAAGTTACGTAAAACTAAATCTTCTAACTTAACTTTTTTCCTGATGAAAAAAGTTACAAAAAAATCAAGACTGTATATAAAATTGATACATTTCTAAACTTGATTTTTTATGCTTTCGC
>JALZVK010000161.1 GCA_023301005.1 Saprospiraceae bacterium
TTTTCATTTTCATTTTCATTTTTCAATTACTAAAACTCTTCTTTTATTTCCATCAAAGAACGAAACGCAACATACTTTCCTTTATACCTATCGGTATGCTCTTTTTGTAAATTATTAGCAAACTCACTTTGATAAGATTGGAACGTTTCCATATCAGCAGCGATATATTGAAATGAGTAAGTGATACCTTCTTCTTCTTCCATTCCTAAAAGAAGACAAATTTTACTTTCTAAAAACTTTCCTGTTTTCATTACATCAGGAACATGAATTTCTTTCATCCATTGTAACCATTCATCATGGATTTCATGTTCAACTTTTACGGTTACGTTGTAAAATATTTTACTCATGACTTTTGAGTTTTCTTTTTTTAAACAAAAAAATAAAGGTGTAAAAGTAACAACTTTTACACCTTTATTTCAGCGTCTTAATATATTAAAAACAAAACATACTTCTTACTTATTGAACAGTATCTCCTCTTAATTTCCTAAAACGTTTCCTCGCCTCCACAGCAAAAGTACTTCCTGAGAAATCAATAAATATTCGTTCATATATTTCCTTTGCCTTATCAAGTTCTTGCAATTGATTTTCATAAAGATTTGCTAATTCGAATAAAGAATTATCTGCTCTAATTTCTTCGATATGGTCATCTATCACTTTTTGGTACATGACTATCGCATTATCATAATCTCTCTTTTTTACAAAAATTTGAGCTTTCAAATAATACATATCATCTTTAAGCGTATGACCGGGGAACATCGTATCTAAAGAATCCAACTTCGTAAATGCATCTTCAAAACGATTTTGGAAAACTAACAAGTCAGCTTCTGAATACATTGTTATAGGAACTGCCGTAGTATCCAATCCTAGATTATCCATGATAAAAATTGATAAATCTAAAGCGTCATTCGCAATCAATTTTGATGTGGATGCTTTCAAAATATCAAACTGCGCTTGCGCCCATTGGAAGTCCGCAGCGTAATAAGAAAGTTTTGCATTTCGAAAACGAGCTTCATGACCTAGTATATCATCTTTGAATTCTTTATCTACTTGTGAGTATAATAATGTCGACTCCCAAATCTCTCCTTTCATCAAATAGAAATCAGCTAAGCTCAATTTTCCTTTAGCTAAAATATATCGATTCAATCCTCGATACTCAATCATCTCATTTAATAAACTAACCGCCTTATCTAAATCATTTAAATAAAACGCTTCTAAATCTGCTAACTCAGCAACTATCGTTGCTGTAGATTTTCTTCTTCCAAATTCCTCTAAAAAAGATTCGTATTCTGTTTCTAATATTTTTAAATCTTCTTGAGTATAATCAAATCCTTCTACGAGTTTTCTTCTTTTACAAGTAAGGGATTCTCTTTTTGCTTCAATATAGAAACTTGACATGTGTCCTTTTTCCGCTACAATATAATCGTAGGCTTCGATTGCAGATTCATAATCTTTATCGTTAGCAGCTATTTCCGCAAGGCGATAAATTCTTCCTCCATTTTCTTTTAATCTTCTATCTAATGCTTTTACCTGACGGAATGCATTTTTATAATCTTTCTTTTGAATAAATACCCAAATTAATAATTCAGGATACGCTACCGTTTTATCATCATCTTGAATCCGAGAATACAATTGAGTTTGTAATTCTATAAAATCATCATCACTTAAATATCTTTGAAAAAGTGTTTTCATAGAATTTAATCGACTTGGATTATTTTCTAAACTATTCAAATAGCTTCCAATCATTTTTTCTGTATCTCCTTTTCGTCGATATAAATCTCCTAAGTTATAAGCAAAGACTTTATCGTCTTTGAGTAGTTTCGAACCTTTTTCATAAGTTTGAATCGCTAACTCATATTTAGTCAAATTAACAAATGCATTGGCAAGACGAGTGATATGAAATCTATCGGCAGGTAATTTCTTTATTGCTTTTTCATATTGTTCTTCAGCTTCAGCCGTTTTATATTGTCTCTCATATAGATTTCCATAAGTGACATAAAGTTGTACCAACTTAGGATTCTTTTTTAATTGCTTTTTAATTACTTTTTCCGCCTCTCCGAATTCTTCCAATGCTAATAAGCAATCCATATAACGAGTGAAGTAATAATCATTTTTATTATTCGCTTGGTATAACTTTTCGTATAAAACTCCCGCTTTCTCAAATTCACCATCAGCATAATATTGTTGTGCTAATTTAGAATCATTGCCTTGTGCTACCACACAGAAGGAAATAAAAAAGGTTAAAATAAAAGTATATAGTATCCGCATTTTTGGTATTTATTTTTTTCTAAATCATTGAGACATTTTAAAACAACTTCTCTATGTAAAAAAACGCTTTGAACTCATAAAAGTTGCCAGATGAGTTTTTCTGTAATATGAACTTTTTTAAAGATTAATACAAGAATATTTGAACGTTATGTCCGAGTTTTAAAACTTGTTTAACTATTAAGTAGTTAGTAAACGAAAAACGGTTGCCTCGATATACTCGAAACAACCGTTTTTTTTATTAAGGAAATTTTAAAAAATTATCCTTGTAGTCTAAATGTTACAGGAAGTGTGTATTGAACCCGTACAGGTTTTCCACGCTGTTTTCCTGGAGTCCATTTTTTACCCATGGTATTCATCATGTTGACAACACGTTCTGCTTCTTTTCCACAACCTCCTGAAAGGTCACGAACAACTCTTACGTCTTGAACAGAACCATCTCTCTCTACAGTAAACTGTAGAACAGCTTTACCCTCAATTCCATTTTCACGAGCAACCGCAGGGTACTTAATATTTTTATAGATGAATTTTAACATTTCATCTTCTGCACATTTTTTAAGCTCATCTTTTCCTAGTCCTTTTCCTTCACAACCAGGGAACCGAGGCATATCTTCTACCACTTTGAAGATTTCTTCTTCATCTACTTCATCTTCCACATCTTCGATTTCTACCTCTTCTTCTTCTTCCTCTTCTTCTTCCTCATATTCTTCATCCAAGACTTCATCTTCTTCATCGATATCTTGATTTTCGAATTTAGGCGGATCTTCATCTATGATTTCTTCCTCAGGTACCTCTTCAATTACTGGTGGTGGCGGCGGAGGTGGAGGTGGAGGTGGTTCTTTAGTTCTTGGTGGTTCTTGCTCAATATCTTCCTCCATTTCCAAAGCATCGTCTGGAATAAAGATTTCATCATCGTAACTCGTCCAACTAAAAGCTAGTACAGTTAATAAAAGCGAAGTCGCCAATCCAATATTAAAAATAGTTCCACTTTTTCTCAAAACATCTACGGGGCCGTATTTGTTTCTACCATCAAGTGGAGATTTTTTGGGAGCATCTGCAAATTTTGCAGTCAATTCTCCTGAAGCAGCATTTCTTGACATTTGATTTCGAATCAAAAAGATAGCTGCTATCAAAACCGCCGCAATCCCTAGAACGATAAACGCAAGCGTTTGTCCTGGAAATGTGAGGTCAATGAACAACAAAAAGTTCGTCATGATTTTTCATTAAAAAATTTATAAAAAAGTAGTCCAGTAAATGAACCGATAATATTAGCAATTATATCTAAATTTTCAAAATATCTTCCCGGGAAAAAAGTGTATTGCATGACTTCCATACCAATTCCATACAAAATACTGATAATCATAGCCCAATAAACACCTTTTTTTTTCCATATCGAGGACGCTTGGTGGAATCCATATAATAATAAAACAGTAAAGATTCCATAAATTCCAAAGTGTCCTATTTTATCTATCGAAAAAATATCTAGAAGACTTTCGGGCAAATTCAAACCTGTAACTGATGAAAGGTATAAAATTAATAATGCCCAAATTATTGAAGGAATAAATTTTAATAGCATTCAATCTACTTTTGATTGAGTAGTTATTTGTTAGATGATAATGAAATCGTTTTTGGTGGGTGCGAAATATTTTTTTTTAATAATTGTAGTGTTATAAGGTTTTGCTTCGCTATTGTTATATGATTTTGAAAACAATAAACCATATAACAATAGCGAAACAAAACTATATGAACATTTATAATACTCTTTAAAAGTATTTACAAAAATTAACCAACCATAGCTCCGTAAGCTTCTGCATCCATCAATGCTTTTAATTCATCTGGATCAGTAAGTTTAATTTTAATTATCCAACCTTTTCCATAAGGATCTTCATTCATTACAGTAGGGTTATCGCCCTCTGATTCGTCTAATTCTGAATTAAACTCTAAGACTTCGCCACTTACAGGCATAAATAACTCTGATGTTGTTTTCACCGCTTCAGCAGTTCCAAAAGCTTCATCTATCGCTAATGTTTCTCCAACTGTTTCAACTTCTATAAAAACAAGTTCACCAAGTTGATCTTGAGCATAATCGGTGATACCTATATAGGCAACATCACCTTCTATTCTAATCCATTCATGCTCTTTACTGTATTTTAAATTATCTGGAATTTTACTCATCGTTTATTATTTATCTTTTTTTTGATTAATCATTAATTCAAAGCACCAAAAATAGTAGAATTTTATGGCAGAGCCAAAAAAAAACTACTCTGAATATCCAGAGTAGTTTTTTATTTGATTTTTTATCTTAAAAAAAAGAGTTAGCGACTAGCTAGTCGTCGTTTCTTTTTGTTTTTCTAAATATTCTGTAACCCATTTCGTAGTTACTGATTTCGGTCTTTCAAGAGGGAATCCTAAAGCTCTTGACCAACATAATGCTGACAATACTCCCATCGCTCTTGATACTCCAAATAATACGGTATAGAAACTATATTCTGTCATACCATAATGTACTAGTATCGCTCCAGAGTGAGCATCTACATTAGGCCAAGGATTTTTTACTTTTCCTAATGCCATCAACTCTTCAGGTACTACTTCAAAACATTTCCATACTACTTCTATAATATCAGAACCTGTGATATTGTCTTTAGCAAATCGCTTTTGCTCAACAAATCGTGGATCAGGCTCTCTTAATACGGCATGTCCATATCCAGGAATAACTTGTCTTGCCGCTAAAGTATCTTTTACATATTTTCTAATCTGCTCTTTAGAAGGAGTTTTAGTTTCTAAAGCATCTAGCATTTTGAAGATCCACTTGATTACTTCTTGATTTGCTAATCCATGTAATGGTCCAGCCAATGCATTCATTCCACCTGCCAAAGACATATAAGCATCACTCAATGTAGAACCTACTAAGTGTGTTGCATGAGCTGACGCATTACCACCTTCGTGGTCAGAGTGAATCGTTAAGTATAATCGCATAAAGCTCTTGAAGTCCTCACCTGGAATTCCTAACATGTGCGCGAAATTAGCTCCCCAATCTTTAGTAACATCAGGAGCAATATGATCTCCATTATGATAAGAACGTCTATATATATAAGCTGCAACTCGTGGCAATTTTGCAATTAGATTCATGGTATCTTCATAAGTAGCATCCCAATAATCTAACTTACTCAGACCTTCTGAGTATTTTTTAGCAAATATACCTTCTGTTTGTAATGAAACAATTGCAATGCTAAATTGAGTCATTGGATGTGTATCTTTTGGTAATGCGTCCAATGCATCGAAAGTATGCTGAGGAACAGTTGCTCTAGCAGCCCATTGACTTGTTAGCCATTTAACTTCTTCTTCAGTTGGAACTTCGCCAACAAGCATTAACCAGAATAATCCTTCAGGTAAAGGCTCTTTCCCTCCTTCTACTCTTGGTAATAAGTCTCTTAATTCAGGAATAGATTTTCCTCTAAATCGAATACCAACTATAGGATCTAATTGAGAAGTTTCCCAAACCATACTTTTTACACCACGCATTCCTCCGTATACTTGTTTAAGGGTTACTTCATCCACCTTCGTGTCTCCCTTTTCTTTTAATAAAGATTTTACTTCTGCTTTTAACTTAGAAGATTTTTCAAAAAATTTCTGCTTAAGTGGATCCATTTCTTTTTAATTAATATTTACTCCCAATTTATCATCAGGAAAGGTTCTTTAATGAATAGTTCAGTATATCAACGCTTCTAAATACAGAATGTTGAATCATATTGCGGACAAAAATATTAAATTTTCATCACATGAACAGATTTTTAGTGAAGAAGTTGTATCAACTTATATGATAAATTGAAAAAAGAAAATTGAGGTAAGTATTTCTTTTAGAAAAATATGAAGACTGAAATAGTGATTTCAATCTTCATATTTTATGAAACTAAAACTATTTGATGTCTAAAAGAGCTTTTCTGATATCAATAGCAGAAGCTCCTTCTTTTTGCATTTTGTATGATATAGCTGCTTTTTCTTTTCTTACTCTCATTCTCTCTTCGTCAAGTAATACTATTTGTTCTTTGCTAAATATCATACGCATAGCATGCAAAGTTTGGCGTTGGTTAGAACTTACTTTTTGAACATACTTTTCGATGTCAGTAGTTTCTAATTGAGCAAACTCGTTTTGATTTTTTATTTTTCGTTGTTGAATTTTCAAAACTTTAGTTTCTTGAGAAGCAGTCAAATCATATTTTTCAACTAACAATTTAGTAATTGCTTCAGCAGTTCTATCTTCGCTATCATTTTTTTGAGCAAAACTACTCACTAAAAATAAAGCCATAAGGCAACTCAAAAATATTTTTTTCATATTGATTAGAATTAAATGCTCTTATAAAATTGAGACTCAGTTTAAAAATATATTTTTGCTAAAGTAAGGAGATGTTATTAAAAACTTGAATTATAACTGTAAAATGTAAAACATTTATTAAAAAACTCAAGTTGTGAATAGATTTTAACCTAAAAATTAAATTATGCTAATCATTCAAGATAAACTTATCAGCGACGATATTATTAATGAGCAATTTATTTGCAACTTAAATGCTTGTAAAGGTGCTTG